>DATMAT010000012.1 GCA_035559815.1 Thermodesulfobacteriota bacterium | reverse complement strand
CTTGATAACTACTTCTGGACTCTCCCCGCTCTGAACCCGCTGAACAGCCCGAACCCGTATGGCTTCCAAAGTCTTATGATCCAACGTCCTGGCATCTTGTCTCTTCATGCCAGAAATATAACACAAATAACATAAAATGTCCACTTACTTATGAACTAACTAGTAGTTGCCTTTCAATAAGTGGTATGAATATCTTGTAACTCAATACCCAGGGTCCGGCTTTTTAACATTAAGATATGTTTATCAAAATTACCGGACAGGGTGCATTTTTCAGGATGCGTTCTACCCTTGGTCCCAGGAAGAGCCGGTCTGAGCCAGGGCGAATGGCGGTTCCCAGGATAATTAGGTCGATTCTTTCCTTGTTGACAACATCCATGATAACAGTCTCAGGGTCGGGGCCGACTCTTACGTCGGCTACAGTTAATACTCCCCTGGATTCACCTAGTTGACGAAGCTCTTCTACAATCTGATGGGCGATTCCCAGCCTGCGTTCGAGTGCGCCGCTGTAAATGTCATAGTGCCAGGTGTCTTTTTCTTGCACTACCACGTTGAGAATAACCACGTCCTCATCGCCGGATGAGGCCAGCGAGAAGCCAATCTCCGCAGCGTGCTTTGCCGCAACCGTGCCGTTGGTAGGCACTAAAATTCGGTTAGGAAGCCAGTCTTCCTGGATGCGTTGACCGTGTACCACCATGGTAGCACAGGGGGATAACCTGACCAGATAATCGACTAACGGAGTAAATAAGGTCTCCGAGTTCCTGTTCCGCTCCGAGGCTCCCAAGACCATGAGGTCGTAATCTTTTTTAGCCTCGTCCAGGATTATATCCGCGGGTTTATCCCCTTCTACAACCTTTTTTACTAATTCTTTCTGTGAGAATAGACGGCTTAGCTGGTCTAAAAACTCTGTACTTTTAGCTTTTCCCCCTGGCTCGGCTATGTTAAGCAACGTGACGGACAAGTTGGTTTTAGCCCCCATCTTTTCCAAGATGCGGGCTTCTATCGTTTGAATTGAACCACTCTCCCCTTCTCGCCTCCTTATTGGCAGTAGAACCCGGTGAATGCTCGCTACGAGACTTCCCTTGGCCAACTCCTCTCTACGCAGGCGCTCGAGCTCTTCCTCTTCGGGCTCTACCTGTTTAAGAACCCAGCGTAAGGCCGGCGGTGCCATCAGCGACGTGGCCATTGCCATGAGCACTATTATCGAGAACATATCCTGGCTGAGTATTCCCAGAGTAAGTCCGATAGTGGCGATAATAATCTCCATAGCGCCTCGGGCATTAAGAGCAGCACCAAGGCTGAGCGAAGTCCAAGGGTCACGTTTCGCTATGGTGCGTCCACCTATATAGGTGCCAACAATTTTTCCAAAACAGGCTATAAAAATGACCAGGAGTCCGATGGCTATGAGGGTTGGATCAAGCAGTCTTACCAGATTTACTTTAAGTCCGGCAACAGCGAAAAAAATGGGGGCAAAGATTCCAAGTGCAATGCTTTGTATCGTTTGATGAACCGAGTCTGGCAACCTGGGCATCTGACCGAAAATAATACCCATAATAAAGGCACCGAATAGCGCCTCTAAGCCTATTGCCTGAGTGATTGCGCCCCATGCGAAAGTAAGGATTATTACAAGAGTCAGGAGCTTGTAAGGACTAACCACCTCATCCTGCACGAAGTTGAGTAATCTCTTGACCAGCCATCGACCGGCTGTGAAGCTGAGAACTAGAAAGCAAGCTACTTTGCCGATTGACTGAAGCGCTGTGATGGTGCTTACAGCCTCGCCGCTGGCTAACCCTATTATAATCGAGAGCACTATCCAGGCGGTGGTGTCGTCAACCATTCCTGCCGCAATAATAGTTTGACCTATGTCACGTCTCATTAGATTGAGGTCTATCAGCACCTTTGCGATCACTGGAATTGCGGAAATTGACATGGCTGCGGCAATGAAAAGGGCGAAGACCAATCGTTGTTCGGGGTCTGCAAGCAAAAAATCGGGTAGGTAAAGGCCTAACAGAAAGCCGGTGGCAAAGGGAACGATAAGACCGCCGCCTGCGGCTCCGAGTGCGGTCCTGGCATGTCGACGTATAAGTGCAAGGTCAGTTTCGAGTCCGGTGATCAGTAGTAAAAACATTACGCCAATC
The DNA here is from genome assembly GCA_035559815.1 of Thermodesulfobacteriota bacterium. Classification (NCBI taxonomy): domain Bacteria; kingdom Pseudomonadati; phylum Thermodesulfobacteriota; species Thermodesulfobacteriota bacterium. The sequence goes on along the minus strand of DATMAT010000012.1, from coordinate 83,939 downwards.
ATACTGACAACTTCGAGTAAGTAGCCTTGTACTTTTGTTTGAGGTACTAACCATTCCCCGATGAATGGGAAGAAGCCGCTGAGAAGGGAAGGGCCAAGCACGATACCGGCTAGAATTTCTCCGATTACTGCAGGCTGACCTAGCCTTTGCGCTAATTCGCCCAGAGCTCTTGCGGTGAAGAGAAGTATAGAGACCTGAATTACCAGAGTAAGCACGTCATGGTGAGGTGCGGCGGTAAAGACTTCCATAAGTTTTATATCCTTAGGATCGAATTATTTTATGAATACTAAGAAGCTGCGGATGCAGCAAGTACTACATTTTATTTATAATACCTGTCTGGTTTAATTAATATAGCTGTAGAAGCAGAAAACATGAAAGAACAGGGATAATAATATCCTTGTGCACTTTAGGGGGGGAGGCTAAAATATAACTTCATGAAATCGTTCGAGGATGCTGTTGAAGAACTTAAGGCGATCATCGATAAGCTAGAGAGCGGAAATGTATCGCTTGAAGAATCACTTTCCGTTTTTGAAAAAGGCGTAGAACTGATAACCTTCTGCCATAAAAAACTTAACGAGGTAGAGAAAAGAGTTCAAATCCTGGTCGAGAACGCAGACGGCCAGATATTGCCGAAGGATTTCGATTCGGAAGAGTAGTTATATGGAATTCGATATTGAAGCGTACCTGTCGAGCAGGAAAAAAATAGTAGATGAGACACTGTCTCGGCTTCTCCTCGATTCTGCCACTCCGGAAACCCGGTTGCATGATTCGATGTGCTACAGCATTATGGCCGGCGGTAAAAGGCTAAGACCTATACTTTGCATTGCGGCTGGGGAAGCGGTCGGCGGCGCAGTCGAGGAAATCCTTCCGGTGGCCTGCGCAATAGAGATGATCCATACCTATTCTCTGATTCACGACGACCTTCCGTCGATGGATGACGATTCGCTACGGCGCGGGGTGCCGACCAATCATAGCGTTTTTGGAGAGGCTTTAGCTATCCTGGCCGGGGATGCCCTACTCACCGATGCTTTTTTCATAATCACTAACCAGTGTATTTTAAACGGCCTGAGCCCCGCTTTAGTCCTCGAGGTGATAAGGGATATCTCTAGGGCGGTTGGGTCTCAAGGTATGGTGAACGGGCAGGCACTCGACCTGGCACTGGAAGGGAGGGAGGAAGTGACCCTTGAGCTGGTCGAGAGGATGCATTCGTTAAAAACGGGGTCTTTAATCGAGGCCTCTGTGGTGTCTGGTTCCAGAATCGGTGGCGCAAATGAAAAAGAACTCTCCTCTCTTCGAAACTACGCTAGATGCATTGGCTTATCTTTTCAGATCATAGACGATATTCTCAATGTTGAAGGCGGCGCCGAGATCGGAAAGGGCAGGGGAACGGATGCTCGCAAGAAAAAGGCGACTTATCCGGGATTGCTCGGGACGGAGAAATCAAAAAGGCTGGCTCGAGAGCTTACCGAGGAGGCGGTGGAGGACTTGAGGGACTTTGACCATAGGGCCGAGCCTCTCAGACAAATAGCCTTACATCTTGGGGGTCGGAAGTATTAAGCAAAGGGAAAGAATTGATACGTTACTGGTTAAGAGGGGTCTGGTTTCCTCCAGGTCTAGAGCGCTTTCACTAATCATGTCCGGGTACGTGTTTGTCGACGGCGCACGGGTGGATAAAGCCGGAACGATGGTTAAAGAGGATTCTTCTATCTCGGTCAATGAACCGGTTTCAGCTTATGTGAGCCGGGGAGGGGTTAAACTCGAAGCCGCTCTTAGGGAGTTTAAGGTCGATGTTCGAGGCAAGGTAGCACTGGATATAGGCGCTTCTACCGGCGGGTTTACGGATTGCCTTCTTCGACTGGGCGCAACGATCGTATATGCGGTTGACGTCGGGTATGGACAGCTTGATTGGAAGCTCAGACAGGACCGGAGGGTGGTGGTTAAGGAAAGGATTAACGCCCGCTATTTAAGGCCCGAGGATATAGGTGAGCTGGTGGATATCGTGACCATAGATGTTTCTTTTATTTCTTTGACCAAGATAATCCCGGCGGCGGCAGGATTACTCAAACCGGGTGGAACCCTGATTTCCTTGATAAAACCCCAGTTTGAGGTGGGGAAAGGAGAGGTGGGTAAGGGGGGTATTGTGAGGGATGAAGCTAAACACAAAGAGGTTGTGGACAAGATTGTGGTTTTCTTGAAGGAACAAAATTTTAAGGTCTTGGGGGTTATTCCTTCTCCCATACTCGGAGCCGACGGGAATAAGGAGTTTTTAGTGGCGGGGATTTTATCAGTTAAGGGTTTAGAGTAATGAGTTTAGAGTTAAAGAATTACAATCAATCATTTACTCTGAACTCTGAACTTGAAAATCCTTCACTTCTTTAGGTTTTTCCAATCGGCTAAGAACCTTTCCAGTCCCACATCGGTGAGCGGGTGCTTCACCAGTTGCTTGAATATTTTATACGGCATGGTAGCAACATGGGCGCCAACCTTCGCTGCCTCCACCACGTGAATGGGGTGGCGCACGCTTGCGACCAGGACCTCGGTGGGATAATCATAGTTTTTATAAATTTGGATGATGTCTCTCACTATATCCATTCCGATGTTTGAAACGTCGTCAAGCCTTCCCACAAAAGGGCTTACGTAAGCGGCTCCTGCCTTTGCGGCGATAAGGGCCTGGGAAGGAGAGAAGACCAGTGTGACGTTTACCCGAATTCCTTCATCCGAGACCCTTTTGGTTGCCTTTATACCGTCTTCGGTCAGGGGCATTTTAACCACTACATGGGGATGTATATCGGCCAGCTCCCTTGCTTCGTCGAGCATCCTTTCTATATCGGTGCTTATCACCTCGGCGCTCACCGGGCCGTTCACTATCTCGCATATTTCCCTCACCAGTTCTTTAAACTCTCTCTGTTCCCCCTCTTTTGCCACCAGTGTCGGGTTGGTTGTGACTCCGTCTAACACCCCATAGCTGGCTGCATCTCTTATTTCATCCAGGTTAGCCGTGTCCAGGAAGAATTTCATATCGGGACCTCCTAAGTTAAAACTGGACTATACCATAATTTGGTTCGAGGTTTAAGTGAGATGGTCACGTAAAAATTTGACAAATCCCTTAATACCGGCAAAATATCTGCACTGATTTCGAGGAATTGGGAGTACCGAGATGGCCAAAAGAATCCGTTCAGCAATAAAGAAGCATCGCCAGAGCTTGAAGAGGAAAGCTAGAAACATGCATGTACGCTCTACCCTGAAGTCGCTCGCGAAGGACCTGAATTCGGCGATAGAAGAAAAGGACTTGGCGAAATCGAAGGAATTTTTAAAGACGACGATTGCAGCCCTGGATAAGGCTGCTTCAAAGGGCATTATCCATAAAAAAACAGCGTCGAGAAGCATCGGCCGCCTGTCAAAAAGGGTTTTCGAGCTAGAGAAAAGCCCGTCAACCTAGCCCCAACCACACCCTACAGAATTTAAACTATTTGCAAAGTTCCAGAACAAGCTTGGTCAGGCTCATGTTTCTGGGAGCATAACTCCTCTTGAGTTTACCGTCTACCTCGCTAAGAATTATGTTAATACGTTTCATGTCCTGGTAATGGAGGCTCTGTACCTCCTGTCTTATGTAGAAAAGCGCACCGGGAGAAACCTTGAGCTCTTTCAAGATGGTGCTTTGGCTCGCCTTTTCCTCCAAGAGTTCTTTTGCCTTCCAGAGCAGCCGGAATCGCCTGCTTAAAGCGTTCAATACAGAAATAGGCTCCTCGTTTTTTGACTCAAGGTCCAAAAGTATTTTTAGCGCCCTTTTTTTATCCTTGTTTAATACGGCGTTTGTCAACTGGAATACGTCTTCAAATCGGACTTTTTCCGTTAACCTCTCCACATCCACGGCCTCGATCCTCTTTTTATCCATCGTGAGCAGCTTAAGCTTTTCGGTCTCGGTATGAATATCCTGCAGGTCCTCTCCAACCAGTGAGACCAGGGTCTCGATAGCCTCCCCGGTGATATCATAACCCGACTTTTTGACATCATCCTTTATTACCTTGCGTAATTCATTTGTGTTCAGGGTGAAGTCGACGAAAACTACATGTTCCTTGTCTCCCAGGCTCAGTTTCTTCTCTTCGGTAAAGGTCAAAACCAGACAGGTAAAGGGGCTAGGCTGAGAGAGGTATTCCTCCAGTAACTTGAGCTCATGGGAGGAGAGCTTGTCTGCCCCCTTGACCGTAACCAGCCTCATTTTATAGAGCATGGGATGGGTCCGGGCTGTATTGATTATGTCTCTTGCCGTGGCGGAATCTCCAAAAAAAATGGAGAGGTTAAAATCAGAAGACTGGCCGAGAACTTTAGCCTTAAGGTTTTCTAGGGCTTCGGCCATCGGGTAGGCTTGGTTTCCGCTGAAGACATAAACCGGACTTATTTCGTTTTTTGAGATTCTTTTGTTTAATTCGATATAATTTATTCTATTGGTGTTACCTTTTCTCATTCGTCTTACTCTGAAGAAGCATTATATTCAAATTAACTAGGCGGGACAAGCTTGGATAAAAAACACTCCCCTACTATAATCAATTCCGATAAGACCGAGTGCCGGAGTGATGCTCTGGAGTGGTTCTATCTGGAACGGGCCGATTATTCGTTCGGGCTCGACATTCAGAGAGAGCTTCACCGGATAGTTCTCTCGAATGGTGAAGGGAAAAGGGGATTTTTACTGCTCATTGAGCACGACCGGCCGGTGATTACCATGGGCAGATTTGCTAAGGAGAGCAATATTCTTTTTTCCGAGCAGGAGCTCAAAGCGCGGGGAATCGAGGTTTACCGGGTCGGACGTGGCGGAGATGTTACCTTTCACGGTCCCGGTCAACTGGTGGGTTATCCTATAATTAACATTAGGGATTTTAAACTGAGGGTCCGGTCTTATGTCCACCTTCTTGAAGAAGCGCTCATCGCCGTTCTAGGCAGATTTAACATAGAGGGGAAGAGGATTGAAGGATATCCCGGTGTTTGGGTGGGAAGGGATAAGGTTGCAGCAATCGGTGTACAGGTAAAAAATTCCACGACCATGCACGGGTTCTCGTTGAACGTCAATACCGACCTCAGCTATTTCTCCATCATAGTTCCTTGCGGTATTCGGGATATGGGCGTGACCTCGATGGAAAAAGCGTTGGGAAAAGGGATCTCGGTCAAAGAGGTAGTGCCCATCTTCGCCGAAGAGTTTGGAAGAATATTCCAAACCACGATCAAGACTACGAACGGCCTTCCATTAGGGTGATGAGGTTCGGTTTGATTCGGTTCCTAGGTCAAAAAGGTAGTGATGAAGAAGCTTTTGATATTCGAAGACGGTTTGCCTCCTGTAATCTCTCTCTGCCCACCACTTTTTGGGGTCATAGCGGTCATATTTTGAGGGTCGGGTGATTAATTTGACCTCTCCACGGGTTACATGATTAAAAATTATGCTAGCCCTGGTTGAATGGGGTTTGGAAGTTACCAGGATTACGGATTTTATGCCTTTCTTCTTCAGGAAATCGTCGTAAATGATTTCTAGTTCGCTGTAGGTGCTATCTGCTCTCTTCTCGATAATCACTAAATCGGACTCGGGTACCCCCAATTTAAGTGCTATCAATTTACTAAAGTCGTGTCCCTCGGCGAGTTTGATCCCACGCTTGGTAAGCTCATCATAACCCTCCGGTTTAGGGCCCATGGTGAATACTATTAAAGGGGCATAGCCCCCCTTGTATATGTCTATCGCTTCCAAGGTTCTGTCCGGGACCGAACCACCCAAGAGGATAATGGCATCGGCTTTTTCCAGAGGGTCTTCGGTTATAAGGTACTGGCCAACCGACTCTAAGATAGTGCCTCGAAAATTTACAACCCCTAGCACCATCAGGGCCAGTGTAGTAATTAAAAGTATCTTTAATCGCATTTTTATAGAAACGTAGATGCTCTGACTTTAAACCGCAGTTAAACATTCTTTTAGCTCGACGAATCAAGACTAGCGTTCACATATCTCCAAGCAATTGAAGAAGTAACATATCTCGAATGAAGCAGATTCGGGAGAATCCGAGCCGTGGACTATATTTCTCTCTATGTTTGAGGCAAAGTCTCTCCTGATAGTACCTGCGGCTGCCTTTTCCGGGTCGGTAGCACCCATGGTCTCCCGTACCCGGGATATGGCGTTTTTCCCCTCAAGCACCATTACTACACAAGGCCCCGAGGACATGAACTCGGTTAGACTATGGAAGAAGGGTCTTTCCCGGTGAACGGCGTAGAACCCCTCCGCTTCTGCCTTGGTGAGATTTACCATTTTAAGGGCAATTACTCTAAGCCCCCCGTTCTCGAACCTCCTTATTACTTCACCAACCAGATTTTTACTGACCCCGTCTGGTTTTACTATAGAGAGCGTTCTTTCCAATTGATAACCCTCCGTCTTGTATATTGGACAAGGATTAATTTTTCTGTTCGATTATCCGCTGTCAAATAAAATCCCTGACCTAGCACTGCTCAACCGGTGATTTTTCTCGAAAGTCAAGTCGAAGTATTTAATTCACCGCCGTAATAATCGATTCTCCTTCTTCTTTTCCTCTTGACCCTAACCCTTTCGATAACCTCGACGCTAGGGTTCCTATCGCAAACGGCGGCTAGAAGGCCGATAAGGAAGGCGAAGTATAGTGCATTCGCCGGAATATGAAGATTAAAATCGGCCAGGCTGTGGATAAGTATGGAAATAATACCGGTTAGCGCGCCCAGGCCTAAAAAGAATCTGGAATAATCTCCCTGCTCAGAAAACCCTTTCAGGGACCTTAGTGAGTTGAATATCAGAAGCAGAAGCGCGGTAAGAAGCAGGGCAAAACCTATCAATCCGGTCTCGACCATGAGCTGAAGATAATCGTTGTGCGCATAGGAATAAACGAAAGCCTGTTCCATAGAGTTTTTGTAGAGTGGATAAACATAGCTGAAGGTCCCAAACCCGGTACCAAATAGGGGGAAGTCCTTTACGGCATTGAGAGAGTCTTTCCATACCAGTATTCTCCCGGGTGCGTCGCCCTCGATTTGCAAGAACCTTTCGAATACTGGATAGAGTCCTATCCAAAGCCCGTATAAAAGGGCGACTGCTACCACGAAGACGAGCATCCAGCCTATTTTTATCTTGTCTCTTTTCAGGCCGTAATAGGTTACAAAGAAAAAAGCTAGCGATAGCATGGCACTAATAATACCCATTCTTGACTTCGACAGGATCAATGCCAGGAGCATTATTCCAACTAGGAAAAGCAGCAAGGCTTGTTTATAAAGGTGATCCGATGAAATCCAGGTTCTGAATAGAGACCTTCTTTTACTGTCCTGCCATGCGCCTAGGGAAAGGGCATAGCCCAGAGCAATGGGGATAGACATCTCCAGGTACCCGGCGAAATGATTTCGATTGACAAAGCTTCCGGTGGCAGAGATTAGGTCCGGATAGGCAGAATTACGAATGTCTAATAGGTATTGATATATGCCATAAGCTGCCTGGAAAATTGATACGGCCAGCAAGGGGTAGAGCAAGGTCCTTATCTTATTCTCCGTCGTAAATTTCTTTGATATGACGAAGCCAAAAGCTATGTATGAGAGCAGAAGGAGGGTTTCTCTCCAGGTGGCATTCGGATAAAGGCTGATCGTAACCGTATTTTTTAGGCTGGAGAATCCCAGGCTAGCCAGGAGGGAATTGCTTTCTCTCCAAATTCCCAAGCTCTTGTCGGATAAAACGCCCAGAATGGACTCTGGAAGCGGGACTATTTGCAGGAGACATAGAGCCAGAAATAGCAATAGTGGCAGGAGATTCTTGATGCTAATATTGTATTGGCTACTGTCTTGAAAAGAGTACAATAACCACGCTAAAAAGAGCAGAAAAGCCTGTGTTTGTAGGACGAATATGGCCCACGGTTCTACACTTCCAATCGGAAAGGGCGAAAAAATAAGCAGGCTTAATGCGAAAAAGTATATTAGTTTATCGATTATCTTGAAGACCATGATTTCTGAGCGGGATTTCATTATACCATAACCCTACAAGTGGGCGGGATCATAGCGAATAGTACTTTAGTACTAGTATAAAAGTACTACTGTACTACTACTATATCAGTATTGATTAAGTTCTCGGGATTTGATATTAAGTAATAAACCGGCATTCAAGCTGGCCCAAATTTAGAGGGGAGCTATGCATAAGCCATATTGTTCAAGTTGGCCCGTCATTGGTGGTCTGTATTTATCGGAAGATGGGTTAGGATTTTGTTCGGTCAAATATATAATCAAAAAAGGAGGATGCAGTGATGAATATGTATATCCTTGCCTCACTTTTATCGGTCCTTTTGTTGAACCTTCAGCTTGCTGGTGCGGGTAGTATCTTGGGTAAAGTCTCGGTTAAGTCATCCTCATCTGGTTCTAATATCTATCCTCTAGTTTCGGGGAATAAAATGACTTATGAATATCCATCTCTTATAAGGATAGATGGAGGCACGCTGGTGGCTAGTGGGGGAACCGTGTTTGAAGCGGTTGATGAAGGAGATAAAGTTACGTTCAAAGTGGACAAGGGGTCGATCGATTTCCGGCTCCATCCGCAAAAAGGAAGAGTTTCTTTCAGGACCCCGCAAGGAGAGATTAATACCCCGGAAACGGTCCAGACTGCCAGTACTGCCAGAGAAGGCAGGATCGTGGTACGTAACGGCGGTACTATAGTACAAGTTAGTAAAGGTGTGTTAGAGACGCTCGACGCTGATGGACCGAGCGAGGTAAAGGCGGGAGAAAATATATTTTTAGGTCAGAAAAAGGAGTTGGCTCAGATTCTACCAACGACGGAAACATGTGTGGAACTGGACGAGTTGAACAAATTAGTGGGAGAGAACGGGATCGTGGATAAGAAAGGGTCGGGTCCTGAAGTCGAGGTACTGGTAGGGGGGAAGGTTCGAGACGCTGTTCTGGTGAACGATGAACTGGAGATTATCGAGGCAGGTAAGCTGGCCGAGGATGATGCGGTGGAAATCGTGGGTGTCAAAGATTGCAAATTACTCGTACATAACTTTAACGACACCTCGGGTGTGGGGAGGCTGGTGGGCGCGGCTTCTGCTCTTGGACTATTTGGTACCGCCGCAATCCTTAGCGCGGTCGGTGATAGCAACGGCGATGGGGAGGTAAGCCCTGTCCAATAGCAACAAATCCACACAATTATTAAGTGTTACCTGAGCATGGAACGTGAATGAGAGGGGTCTATTTGTGATCTGGAGTATGATCAGTAGTGAAAAATTCATAAGTCTATCGAGATACTTGCTATTCATGCCCTTTCTCTTAATAAGTTGTGTTGGAGGAAAGGATCTTCCGGGTTCTTTACCCAAGCAGGCTGGTATTGAATCAGCCCAGGAGATAAAAGAGCTTAATTCCAAGCTGATTTTACAGGGAGCGCCTGCCCCCGTATCCCCTGCCGATTACCTTATCGGTCCTGCAGACTTACTCGAAATTAAGGTATTTGAGTCTGAAAAGCTGACAAGCACGGTCCGGGTAAGCTCGAGGGGACAGGTAACTCTTCCCCTTCTGGGCAACATCGATGTAGTGGACCTTACGGCTAGGGAAGTAGAGGAAAAGATAGAGGGTCTTTTAAAACAGGGTCGGTACATCAACGACCCGCATGTCAGCGTTTTTATCAAGGAGCATAAAAGCAAGCTTATCTCTGTGATTGGCTATGTGAATGAACCTGGAAGCTACGAACTATTGGGAAGGCAGACAATTCTGGATGCTCTCGCCGCCGCCAGGGGATTAGGGGATAAGGCTGGGAGGACGGTTTATGTTACCAGGACTGAGGAGACCGGAAGGCAGGCATATATGGTGGACCTGGAGGAACTGCTCCTTAAAGGTAGTGACGGGATAAATTTAGCGCTTAAACCTGGTGATATCATCTATGTTCCGGAGGCCGGGACCGTTTTTGTCGAGGGAGCAGTAAGACACCCCGGCTCTTTTCCAATAGAGGAGGGCTCGACTACGGTGAGCCAGAGTATTGCTTTAGCTGGAGGGCCGACCACCTATGCCAGCACCAGTGATATTAAACTGATTCGCTACCTGGGCAACGGAGCTAGGGAGATCATGCAGTTGGATCTAAAACAGATTCAAGAGGGGGAAGCTGAGGACCCTATAATAAGGGATAGAGACGCCGTGGTGGTCGGTGCGAGCTCCGCAAAGCGGATTCTTTACGGACTTCGCCTCAATTTCTTGCTCGGCCTCGTCGGAGTGGGCTATGACCCTCCAGAGCGATACTACTACGGTGGGAATTAAAGAATTTTTTTTGGGAGATACTTGATTGGAAGAGGCGAATAAAAGAGAGTTAATGGAGTATAGGGGCAGGGAAATAAAGGAAAGGGAAGATTTTCTCCTATCCACCGAGGTTCGAAGAGAATACGAAAGCTATATTGAGGATGATATACGGTTGAAGGATTACCTGGATGTTCTCCTCAGGAGAAAGTGGATTGTCATATCCTGCCTGGCAATTTCTATCGTGACCGTGGCTATCGCATCCCTGGTGATGGACCCGGTGTATAAAGCAGAAGCCACTATCGAGATATCACCGGAGAATCCCAAGATAACCACCTTTGAAGAGGTAGTCGAGGTCGAGTCTAGGCAAAATGAATTTTATGAGACGCAGTATAAGCTCATCACCAGCAGGTCCCTGGCCAGGGATGTAATAAATTTTATCCAGCTTGGTTCACACCCCGATTTCTCCGGCAAAGGGCAAGGCTTTTTCCATTTTCTGAAGGATAAAGCGGCTAGGGCCGCTTCAGCTGTTTCTCGTTTCCTTTCTAGAAGGAAAGAGGAAACCGACCCGGTTAAAAGGCGAATGGCCAGGGAGGAGGAATTAATCGATGCTTTTTTATCCAGGCTCAAGGTAGAACCGGATAAAAGGTCAAGGTTGGTTCAGATTAACTTCGAGAGCTCGGACCCGGAACTTACGGCACGAGCGGTAAATACCCTCGTGGACAAGTATATAGAATGGGTTGTGGAAAGAAAGGTGGGAATGACGAAGGCGGCCAGGGATTTCTTGGACAAACAGCTTCAACAGATAAAGATAAAGCTAGAAAGGGCAGAAGAAGAGCTTGGCCAGTTTGCAAAAGGAGTAGATATTTTCTCCCTAGAAAACAATGAAAAGCTGAGTCCCACATATCAGCAGCTTGTCGACCTTAGCGAGGCTCTTTCACAGGCTGAAGCCGAAAGATTCTCCAAGGAGGCTTTCTACAATGAGGTCCGGTCCGGGAATTACGAGTTTCTGCCACAGGTGGTGGGAGATGAGTTGTTTCGCAGCCTATCCAAGCAGTATGCGGAACTCAGTGCGGAGTACGAAAACAAGGCAATCATCTACGGACCTAATTACCCCGACCTCAAGCAACTGGCCGCGCAGAGCAAAAAACTGGAAAACGCCATAGAGATGCGCGTAAGCGGGATAGCTGAAAGTATAAAAAAGGACTATCAGGCTGCGCTGGAGAGGGAAAAGATAATCAAACAAAGGGTCGAGGAACAGAAAAAACTGGTTAGCAATCTGAATGAAAAGGCAGTCCAATACCGGATTCTGGAGAGGGAGGTAAGCACGAATAAATCCATATATGAGAACCTCCTCCAGCGGCTTAAGGAGACTGAGGTGACTTCGGGAATCAAGTCGACTAATATTCAAGTAGTTGATTATGCATCAACCCCCCTCGTTGCCTATAAGCCGAATATACTGTTTAACCTGCTTATTACCACATTGATTGGACTTCTAGGGGGTGTCTTTCTGGCTTTTATTGTTGAGCATTTTGATAACACCATAAAGGACGAAGAAGAGGTTAAAAGACGATACTCTATTCCCTTCCTGGGAGCCGTTCCGCTAGTGAGCGACGAAAATGCCCTGCAAGATACGGAGAAGACGGTTTATCTAAATCCCATGTCCATAGTGTCAGAGGCCTTCCGGGTTATCCGGACTTCTATATTATATTCTTCACCGGACCATGCTCCCCGGTCGCTCTTGGTAACCAGTACGCAACCCCTAGAGGGTAAAACTACATCCGCATCCAATCTGGCGCTTTCCATGGTGCAATCCGGTCTTAAAGTGGTCCTAGTGGACGGGGATTTGAGAAAGCCTAGACTGCATAAGCTATTCTTGAGCAATGGAAACGCATTTGGTTTGAGCACCTATTTAGTGGGGAAGATGGAACTTTCCGGGGTGATCAGTAAGGCGAATGTGGAGGGTCTCGATTTAATCCCCTCCGGTCCAATACCACCCAACCCCGCCGAGCTTCTGGGCTCGAGAAGGATGAAGGAGCTAATCGACTGTCTTCTCCAGGAATACGACCAGGTGATTATAGATGCTCCCCCGATTACCGGCTTTGCCGACTCCCGTCTTCTTTCCCGGTCGGTGGACGGGGTCTTAATTGTGACCAGTGTGGGAATTACCCAGAGACAGCCCCTTCGCAGTTGTATTGAGGAAATTCTGAGGGTGGGAGGGAGAATAATTGGGACTATCGTAAACAGGCTTGAAACGGGAAGAAACAAATACGGATATAGCTATTATTACTATTATAGCGATGACCAGGGCGATAAACACAGTGCCAGCAGGCAGAGGAGAAATAAAAAACTCTTCTTAAAAGGAAAAGTGGGGAAAAGAAAGAGTGATTCATCTTTTTTCTCCTGACCAGGGGATTTAAATATAAAAGTTAATAATTCGTCCCTTAGTAATTTCGGACAGGAGGTGTGGTGTTTTCCAGAGTCTTTTTTCAAGATTTCAAGACGAGGATAAATTAAGGATGGAGGTAGAAAGGGCATGAAGCTAACCCCGGACGACGTAATCAATCAAAACTTCAGCAATAGACCGATGGGTTTCAACAAAGAAGAGGTAAGGGCTTTTCTGGAAATTGTGGCTGCAGAGCTCGAGGATTTAATCAAGGAGAATGAGGGTCTCAAAAAAAGACTCGACGAGAAAGACAGTCAAGTTAGGTTGATGGATGAAACCCGGTTCGAAGTTAAGGAGATTTTGAGTGCTCTAAAGCTAATGAAGAACGACCAGCAAAGCGGCGGTACAGTTAGCAAGGTCGGTGCAAGTTTAGGAGAAATCTTGGAAACCCTTCGAGGGCTCAAGGGAAAGATCAATGAGATAGGGCCGAGGAGGGAAGAATTCACTACCAAGGAAGACCTGGAGAGGTTTATTTCGACAATGCAGAAACTCAAGGAGGAGGAACTGGACAAAGCGGGGGAAGAAGCTAAGCGAATCATCGACGAGGCACGCCAAAAATCCGAAGATTTGGTTAAACGAGCGGAAGCGGATGTGGAAACAAAGAAAGAAGAAGCTGCCCTTATTATTAACAGTGCCCAACAGAGGGCGGAGGAAATATTGAGAGAAGCGGAAAGCTTGGTTGATGCGAAGAGAGAGCAGGCCATACATATTACCAACGAGGCGCGGCAAAGGGTGGAGGCTATGATTGCCGAGGCAAAATCCCAGGCAGAAAACAAGAGGGAGGAGGCGGTATCGATTATCAACGAGGCTCAGGGTAAAGCAAGGGAAATAATCGAAGAAGCTGAAAACCAGGCGGAGAAGATGAGGGATGAGGGTTCGCAAATAATCAGAGATGCCCAGCAAAGAGCTAAGCTGCTGGTAAAGGAGGCGGAAGACCAGGTCGAGGGTAAAAAAGAAGAGGCGGCGCAGATAGTCAGGGAGGCACAGCAAAAAGCAAGCGCGGTAATAAGGGAGGCCAGGGGAGAGGAGGAGGGCATCAGGCAGGCAATCTTGGGCCTGAAAAAGCAACATCGTCTTTTTGAGCACAGGATTAAGGAAGTGATTAATTTCCACTTATCCCTTCTGGGCTCGGTTAATGATGAATTGAATGAGGATAACAATCCAGATACATCTTCTCAGCCCGTTTCCTCATCTCCGTTCTCTGCTCCTGCGGATTCCGATTTCACTGCCCCAGGTCGGTCCCCATTCTCGGCCCCGGAAGATTAAGAGTTAACAGGCTGAGTATGGTTAAATCGCCGTACCTGGTCGGATAGTCCCTAGCTCTGGGATGTTAGAGTCGATAAAAATCTTAACTCACTTTGGCTCCCATGTTTTTGCAAGGCGATAATGTCTTCTTTTATCGGCGCTGACTTCGGTTGTTAACCAGAACCTGATTCCGACGATGAAAAAACCTTATAGAGTTCGAATTTTTCTCATCGTTATGACTCTTTTCCTGCTCGAGGAGACAATCCGATTAGGCATCTCCTCAATTCTGGTCGATGATGACAACGTCGATTCCCTGGAAAGCGCATTAGCTTTAAACCCTTCGGATGCCCAGTTGAATTTTCGATTAGCTAAAGCATATCACTTGCTCATGCTCGGAAATGAGAGGGAAATCGAGGCCTTATATGTTCGGTCTCTCCAGCTTAATCCTCTTCTTTCCTCCTCATGGCTAGGACTTGCCGAGATGTTTGACGAAAACGGCGAGAGGGAAAAAGCCCTGACCTCGCTCAGACGGGCGGTTGGGCTCGGACCACTTTATATAGGACGTCTCTGGGAAGCATCTATTCTAGCTTTAAAGCTCGGGGAAGATGCCGTGGCTGCGGAATATCTAAGGACCGTGGCCCGGGTAGATGCAACGAGAAGGACAAGGGTTTTCGACGCCGGTTGGCAATTAATAGGGGATCCGGAGTTAATTTTTAACCAGGTTGTTCCGGATGAGGCTCTTCCGGATTATCTTAGGTATTTGATCGTCAAGGATAAGCTGGTAGAGACCTTCCCGGTTTGGGATAGAATGACAAGAGCCGGGATGATTGCGGATGATATTGCCCCTATTTATGTGGACTTTCTTCTGAAAAATGGCCGGAGTTCCCAGGCCTTGTCCATCTGGGAAGGGCTATTTGGAAAGAGGAACGAGGGGTCACTCGTCTGGAACGGGGGATTCGAAGATAAGCCGGTAGCTAATGGCTGGGGGTTTGACTGGAAAATCCACAGAATAAATGGGGTAGCTATTGACTTCGATCGGGCAAAGAAATATAGGGGCAGTTATTCATTAAGGCTTAATTTCGACGGGGCGGATAACGTTGATTTTTATCATGTATCTCAGATAGTACCGGTCGAGCCGGACACCGATTACGTGCTTACTTCCTATATTTCCACCGATGAGATTACGACCAAAAACGGCATAAGCTGGGAAGTTTTCTGCTATCCGAGGTTTAGCATGGTGGAAGCAACCGAGCCGATTACCGGAACAACCGACTGGAAAAGGGTTGAGCTTTCTTTCCGTACTTCCCCCGATTGCAAATCCGTTGGGGTCAGGCTCAGAAGGTATAAGAGCGACAAGATAGATAAATATATCTCCGGGACCGCCTGGGTAGATGATGTAGAAATCACGAAGGTTGGGCTTAACTCCGATGCTCAAGGTAGATAAGAAGGTTTTTGAAAGGGTGATAACTCAGATTATTACCTCGAACGATATAAGAGAAATACTGAGGGAATTTTCACTTTACCGCGTATTTTTCTACTCTTTACTAAAAGATGTATTGAGGGGAGAAGACTCTCCTAACTTCCCTATATTGAGGAAGATTGCCAAAGACAGAAAGATAAGCGAGCAGTTTATAATCGAGCAAGCAAAACTGGTGTTATCCCATTTTGCCCCGGAGGAACCGGCGGAGGATTACTACAGAATTCTCAATGTGCCTCCTACCGCCTCTGCCGGGGAGATCAGAAAGAGCTGGATCAATTCCATGAAGGCATATCACCCGGACCACGTAGGAGACCATGGACTCGACATTACAAAGAGTTTGAATGAAGCGTATGAAATCCTAGGAGACCCGATAAAAAGAAGGAAATATGATGCAAGACGTATTCCGGCATTGCCGGTGGTGGTGGTTAATCCTTGGAGCGAAATTACGCCGAGAAGATTAGTCTTCTTGTTTTCTCTGATTGCGGTTTTGTTGGCATCGGCCTTCTATCTGGTCGAGTCCGGCCTTCTTTCCGGCTCAATCTACCGGGTAAGCCAGCTTTCCGGCGAGGTCGAAGATGAGGAGGAGCAGGCTGGAGAGGGGTTTGAACTATTCGAATCCGAGCCCAATCAAGAAATAAGAGGGGGGAAGTCGGTGGAACCTCCCAAGGAGGAGAGGGTGATTTCTTCATCTTCTGGGGTGCAGGAAAGCATCGTTGCCACTCCGGAAGAACCGAGTAAGAAGGAAGTTATTCAAGGAGAGGAAGACAAGAAGGAAGCCCTTCATAGCGACATGGGAAAGCAGTCTGAGCAGACCGCCTCGACGGAGATTCGGCAGAAATCTCCCATTCAAGCTGGGTCGGACGAGGAAAAGGACATAGGGGATTTTACCGACGGCCAATATATGGTCAGGAAAGGAGACACCTTAAGTTTGATAGCGAAAAGATTCAAAGTATCGGTCGAGGAACTCAAGGAAGTTAACAATCTGGTCGACGATAAGATCGACAGAGGAACTCTTTTACTTGTTCCTCGGACCGGAGAAAAAATAAAATCAGATGAGGGTGTAGCGGTAAAGCAACCGGCTAAGATCTTAGATGAAGAAGAGGTTAGTTACAGGGCGGAAGACGAGGTTAAGCCAAAGGAAGAGGATAAGTCGAAGACTCAGTATTCTAGCTTGGGTAAAAGGTATTTTTCATACCAGGATAAGATG
Organism: Thermodesulfobacteriota bacterium; assembly: GCA_035559815.1. NCBI lineage: Bacteria > Pseudomonadati > Thermodesulfobacteriota > Thermodesulfobacteriota bacterium. The sequence continues at coordinate 67,319 of DATMAT010000012.1, read as the reverse complement.
TCTTTATATTCTTTCCTCTCCGATTATTTGACCGCATACAAAAACAGGGACATGGATAAATTCGTATCATTCTTCGAACCTGGGGCAAGGGAAAATGGTATCGAAATTTCAAAAGTTCTGCCTTCATACCGGGCTAATTTTTATTCTATAGAGATTCTGGAATACAAGGTCCGTATAACCAGCGTCACGTTCGAGGATAATACGGCATCGGTGGACGGGGGATTTGCTATTACCTTCAGAAGCAAAAGTGAAAGAGGGGTAAAAAGTGCCATAGGTACGATAAGCTGGTTTCTATCCTGGCTAGATAACGGGTGGAAGATTAAGGAGATTAGATACCAAATACAGGGTTGAAGAATCGATACCGGTGGCGGTTAATTTTATCCGTTGAAGCCGGTCTAGGTACATAGCGGTGGGACTCCTGCTCCTTAGTCAGTATGTGACCGAGACGGCGGAGCTATATAAAGGTTAAGAATACGGAATGCATGGTCGAGAAAGGAGAATAAATGGTGCTGGGTGCATATGAGAGATTCCGGACAAAACTAGGGGCAGCCATATCCTACTGCATGGTTTATTCCCTGTCCGGAATATTGCCATTATACATCGTTAATGAATATCCAAAATCAGGTGGTACCTGGCTTGCCCAGATGCTGGGGCAGGCACTGGGTATTCCATTCCCGCGGACCAATCGATTTCCTATGGTCAGGTCATCAGTCGTACACGGTCATTATCCCAAACACCGGGGCATGAAGAACACCATCGTTATTTGGCGGGACGGCCGGGATGTGATGGTATCCCTTTACCATCATTGTTTCTTTCTTTCAAAAAACGAGCCGACAGGTTCGCCTTTTATGGAAGTAATCCGCCGTGACCTGCCGTTTGTCGATTATGAGAATATAGGTGAAAATTTGCCGGCCTTCATCGAATATTTTTTCACCAGACAAAGGTATCCTAGCTTTACCTGGGCTGAGTTTGTCAGGCGGTGGCATGGTCGTAAGGGTATCACCTACGTGCGTTATGAAGACCTTAATCGTGATACCCCTGGTCAGCTACGACGGGTCATTTCAGAGTTGACCGGCAAAAGCGTAGGGTCGGAGAAGGTAGCCAAAGTTGCCCAGGAGCTATCATTTGAACGCCTCTCCGGGCGCAGACCGGGGGAAGAGAACAAAAATAGTTTTTTGAGAAAAGGGATTGTCGGCGACTGGCGCAATTATTTCAACAAGGAGGCGAGTGAATGCTTTGACCTTCATGCCGGGGATGAGTTGATTCTTCTTGGCTACGAGAGAGACCGGTCTTGGATTGCCGGACAGCGGTGAGGCGGTAAGACAGATATGTCAAACCTATGGAGATATCTAAAAACGTTTTTGAGAGACCTTGTTGGTTTCTTCATAATCTACATGCCTGGTTCGACCGGAAGAAGGATCAGATATTTTTATTACCGGAGAAGGTTCAAAAAATGCGGCAAGAATGTGTTAATAGACGAGGGAGTGATTATAGAGAATCCGGAGTGGATGAGTATCGGTAATAATACCTGGATCGGCAGTCGCTGTGTTCTAAAAGCGGGCCCCCTCGACCTAGGGAGCAAGATCGTCAAGAGGAAAGATAAAAGGAATTTTAAATGGCAGGAAGGGGAGCTGGTATTAAGTGATAATGTGGAGATAGCCCCGTCTTGTCAGATTCAGGCCCATGGAGGCATATATATTGGGAATAATTGTGGAATTAGCTCGGGAGCTAAATTGTATTCGGTAATGAACCTACCCACCAATCCTTATGATAGCAGCGATGTAATATTTTTTAGCCATTGGAATACCAAAAGTGCATACATGGTATCCCCGATCATTTTTGAGGAAAATGTAGGTATCGGACTAAACTCGGTGGTGTTGGCCGGCGTGCATATCGGCAAAAATTCTTTCGTGGCCGCAAATTCGGTGGTCATGGGTTCCTTTGGCCAGAATTCATTCATCAAAGGGAACCGGGCTAAGAAGATAAAGGATAGATTTAAAGTAAGGAAAGAAGATGAATAAATTTTTCCCGGTGGCCGAGCCTTCCATAACCGAGAGAGAAATAAGGTATGTTCTCGACGCCGTAAAATCGGGCTGGGTGTCTTCTCTGGGGCATTATATTCTCGATTTTGAGAAAAGATTCGCCGAGTATGTCGGGGTTAAACGTGCTTTAACTACGACCAACGGGACGACTGCTTTACATCTGGCGCTAGCCAGCCTGGGTATAAAGGAGGAGGATGAAGTAATAGTACCCGACCTAACTTTCGTGGCCGTGCCCAATGCCGTTGCCTACACCGGAGCAAAACCCGTTTTTGTGGATATCGACCCGGAGATATGGTGTATAGACCCGGAGGCGATAAGAAAAGCGATAACTGCCAGGACAAAGGCCATTATCCCGGTCCATCTCTATGGACACCCTGCCGATATGGATGCGGTAAACCAAATAGCCGAGGAATATGGTTTATATGTCATCGAGGATGCAGCCGAGGCCCACGGGGCGGAGTATGAGGGTAAAAAGGCGGGAAGCCTGGGGCATGTAGGGGTGTTTAGCTTCTACGGCAACAAGGTAATAACGACTGGGGAAGGGGGGATGATTACTACCGATGATGAGGCAATTTACGAAAGGGCAAGGTTCTTGAGAGACCATGCTATGAGCAAGGAAAGGAGATACTGGCATACGGAATTGGGTTTTAATTATAGGCTTACCAATGTTCAGGCTGCATTGGGGCTGGCCCAGCTCGAAAGAATAGAGGAGCTTTTAGATAAGAAGAGATTGATATTTAAATCTTACGAAGAATTCCTGGGCGGTTTTGGGGCGATAAGACTAAATCCGGAGAAGAAGTGGGCTCGAAATACATTTTGGATGGTTTGTTTGATTCTGGGTAAGGATATTAAAATAACCAGAGACGAACTTATGCTTGAATTAAGGAAAATGGGGATCGATACGAGGCCCTTTTTTTACCCGATGAGCCAAATGCCCATTTATAAATCCAATTCGGGGAATTCAGCCGCTTACGATATTTCCAGTAAAGGTCTAAACCTGCCCAGCGGCGGCAATTTAAACAGAGAGGACATCGAATTCATATCCCAGTCTTTACTGACCCTTTTGAAGGATTCCTGAGTAAACCAAATGAAGAAAGTCCTCTTCCTGTCCAGTGATATGTTTTTCAAAGGCGGCCTGCAAAGGTATGCCCGGTATGAATATAAGGCTTTAAGAGAGATAATGGGAGAAGAAAATGTATTCTCATTCTCGCTTAATGGCAAAGATGGGAATTCCTTTGAGGAGGAAGTTAGCGTGAACTTTGTGCCTAGGGGTGGTGGTGTCTTACGTAAAATTGATTTTACCCTCCAGGCCATAAAATTTATGAGACAGAAGAAAATAGACCTCTTGATTATAAACCTGGTAAATCTGTCATCGATAGGTTTATTGGCAAAGAGTGTATTGGGCATTAACTACATTGTGAATGTATATGGTTTTGAAACATGGGGTTTTTTAAATTCCTTTCGAAAAATTTCTTTGAAATACGCGGATAAAATAATAGGGGATTGTAACTTTATCCTTAATTACTGTAAGGGTGCCCTGGGCGTGGATAAAGATAAAATCTTTTTGCTTCATGACTGCGTTGATGTCGACAGGTTTAAGCCTGCTCCTAAGAATGTCCAATTGATGGAAAAGCACGGAATACCGGAGAGTAAATTTATAATTCTTACCGTGGGCAGGGTCGATGATGGCTATAAGGGACATGAGCTTGTAATCAGGGCTCTGAAAGAGCTTCCGGAGCATATAGTGTATGTGATAGTGGGGGGTGGAAGATTGGTGTCATACCTAAAATCGCTGGTAAAGGATATGAATTTAGAAAGCAGGGTAACTTTTACCGGAAGGGTAAAGGAAGAGGAACTTGTTGATTTTTATCGAATGGCTGACTTGTTTGTCCTGGTCACTAGATTAGGAAAATACGAAGGAGAAGGATTGCCGCTCACGCCTATCGAGGCCGCGGCTTGTGGAAAGCCTATCTTAGTGGGTGACGAGGATGGCTCGGTTGACGCAGTTGAAGAGGGGAAAAATGGTTTTATAGTGTCGCCGCGTAATCTAGATGAGCTTGTGGAGAGAATAAAACTACTCTACCGGGATGAGAACTTAAGACTTAGGATGGGAAATTACGGAAGGGAAAAGGTGAAGAGAGATTTCGCCTATGAGAAATACAAAGAAACTCTAAAGGATATTCTGGGAGTCAGTGAATAAAAAAGTAGCATTTCTAATATCCCATCCCATACAGTATTTAGCTCCACTTTTCAGAAAGTTATCTTCTGCAAACGGTATAGAACTGACCGTTTTATACTGTGAGAGCTATGGAATCCAAGAAAGACATCATTCGGAAGTGGGTACTATTCCGGCCTGGGATATTCCTCTCCTCGAAGGCTATAAGTACAAATTCTTGAAGAACTACTCACCAAGTCCTTCCGTATTCACTGTGTTTTTCGGATTAATGAATTTGGGAATAGTAAATGAATTAAGAAAGGGAGAGTACGATGTCGTTATCGTGTACGGCTGGAACTATTTCACCAATATCCTGGCGCTGGTAGCGGCAAAGTTTTTTGGCAAAAAAGTAATGTTGAGGGGAGACAATCCCCTGTCTCATGAGCTGCTAAAGCCCGATTGGAAGAGGTGGATTAAAAAGGGTGTCTTACAATATGGGATTTTTAAATTTGTAGACGTATTCTTGTATGTGGGAGAGGCAAACAGAAATTTTTATAAATACTATAATGTTCCGGATTGGAAGCTAATCTTTGCGCCTCACTGTGTAGAAAACGAAAGATTCCACGGCGAATATCTAAGGCTTAAGCATAAAAGGAATGAATTGAGAAAGGGACTGGGATTAAATGAAGACGGAGTTGTGGTTATTTTTGTGGCGATTCTCATCGATAAGAAAAGACCCTTTGACCTTCTTAGGGCTTTTGAAAAAGTGGAATCGGATAAGAAAACCCTGATATTTGTGGGAGACGGCTACTTGAGGAAAGAATTGGAAGACTACGTGGTGGAGAAAAAATTAAAGAACGTTTATTTCGTCGGGATCAAGAACCAGACGGAACTTCCCTATTATTACACTATGGCGGATATCTTCGTTCTTCCCTCCGGTTTGGGTGAAACCTGGGGATTAGTGGTTAACGAAGCAATGAATTTTGAACTTCCTGTAATTGTGTCCGATTTGGTCGGGTGTCGAGAGGACTTGGTAAAACACGGGGAGAATGGGTTTGTATTCAAAACGGGCGATATTGCTCAACTGGCTGGTTTTTTGGAAATGCTCATCGAGAGCCCGGAGACGAGAAAAGCCTTGGGTAGGGAATCGCTAAAGATAATTGAAAGTTACTCTTATGAGAGAACTATCGGGGGGATACTCGAGGGTTCAGGATGCTTTTAACTGCCTGGATGAATAGCCCGTCCAAACCTTTCAGCGTGTAGTCGGATTTAGGGAGATTGAATTGTCCAGAGGCGTACTGTGGGCCTGGATGGGAACTTTTATAACCAACCTGGTTATTGTAGCTTGTGGCTTTATCACCGGTGTTTTGACTGCCCGATTTCTTCTCCCGGAGGGGCGGGGAGCTTTAGCCGCGGTGATTTTTTGGTCTCAATTGACTGCTGGAATAGGTATTATGAGTCTACCCGAGGCTACCACCTATCGGATTGGCCGCTGGCCGGAGAGGGCCAGTGAGATAATTTCGACGGCTTTCTGGTTGGCCATTTGTTTGTCCTTTATTGTTACCACCCTAGGTTATATGGCTATTCCATCCTTGCTGGGCATTAAGCGCCAGGAACTCTGGAACATCAGCAAGCTTTATCTGCTAGTTTTCATCCCATTCAATTTTATTGGCCTGACCCTTCTGGCCATCGACCAGGGGGGACTTCGATTTTCCATATATAATAGGCTGCGCCTGCTGGGTCCAGTTATTTATCTTCTGGGATTGGTGCTTCTTTGGATTACCGGGCATATAACCGTGGCTTGGATAGTGGCCATGAATGCGTCAGCTACCGTAATCGCGGCGCTTATCCGGGTCTTCTTGGCTGGGACGGCGCTTTTATATAGGCCTAGCTTTTCCGAGGCCTGGGGGCTGTTGAGAGACGGATGGAGTTTTCATCTGGCTACCCTTTTAATAATAGCGGCCAATCAAGCGGATATATTTGTGATTCTAAGGCTATGGGATAATAAGATAATTGGTTTATACATGGCTGCTTTTACCGTCGCCGCTTCCGCATTGAATCTGGTGGGCAGTACTTTTCACACCGTATTGTTTCCGACCTTGGTCAACACTCAGGAGAAAAATCTACGAACCTTTAAACTAATGGAGGGAATACGGCAGGCTATGTTTCTGCTGTTTGTGATTACGGTGCCTCTTATGGTTTTGGCGCCCAAGCTTGTCCCCTTGCTCTTCGGTGAAGATTTTAGGCCCGCTAGCATGCTTTCAGTTTTTCTTCTCTTGGCCTATTTCCTTATTGCCCTCAAGACAATAGTGATAAGGAGTCTTAGGGGATTCGGAGAGGGTTTACCGGGGGCAACGGCTCAAGGCCTCTCGGTGATTTTATTCTTGGTCATAGTATGGCCCCTTTCCGCCAGGCTATATGTGGCAGGGGTAGCCGTCGCATTAATTATGGCGAATATGGCGTCTTTATTCTATCTGGGTTTTTATCTAAAACAAAACCATGGGGTAGAACTCCGGCAGTGCTGGGGGCTCACTCCTGCGACGGTGCGGCAGTTTTGTAAGGCTATAAGAAATCTTTTTGGGTATTACAAGGTGGGGACCGAGGTTAGATAAAGCCAATTCCGGTCTTTGCTAGGCCGGGATTTTTGCGAGCATCAACATGCCGGCACATTTTGGACAACCATTAAGGATTCTTCGACAAGAGAAGCTATCCGGAGCGGTTCTCTCTGTTGCAGTAACGATCCCTTTGTTGATTTCCCTCCTCTTAGTTAGCCAGCTTGATTATGACGAGATTCTCACGATCCTGGAGATAAGTTTTCTTGCATTTCTTTGTGCTATTCCTTTCTTCAAGGAAAGGGTCCGCGAGGTCACTAACCCGGTCTTAAGCGTGTCTATGCTTTATTTTATAATGTTCTGCCTAGGTTCGTTATACGTATTGTTGTATCCGGAGTCGTTTAATAGGTTGGGTTACAACGCCGGGCTTGACTTAACCGCTCTAAATAAAGGATTGAGTTTCAGCATATTATGCTTTCTATTCTTTCTGTTTGGGTATTACGCTTTTGACTATAGCAAACTTGCCGCAGCCTTGACCGGAAGGGCAATAAAATCCATACCAAACATACATAAGTTTGAATTGAGCATCAGAAGGCTGCCCTTAGTGATTGTAGTACTTCTCTTGATAGGTTGGTTGTCCAGGCTGTTTTTGATAGAAATTGGCGCCTATTATTTTGTAGGGGCCGGGAGAAGCGATTTAATCAACACCGATTATGCATATCTGGCTCAGTTTTTAGGGTTTGGGTCGCTGTTTCCTTTATTAGCCCTATCCATCGTCTATTCCGAATATCTAAAAAACAAAAGAATTGCGCTCTTATGGGTCACGATATTGATATTGGCATCGGAGATGGCTTTTAATTTTCCGATAGGGAGTAAGGCAAAGGCTATCTTGCCTATCTTTATTTTGTTGATAATTTATTCAATCAAGAAAAAGACTCCATTCAAGCTTTTCATCATAGCTTCTATTATATTCATATTTTTTATCTTTCCTTTAATCAACACATACAGGCTTAACTATACCGGCGATGTTTTTTTTGATCTTATGGAAGGGTTTAAAATTTATTGGAAATCGTTCTTCGGCTCGAATAAATCTATGGTAGGGGAGGTTCTTTTTAGCGTCTTTGGAGAGAGGTTAAACTATGCCTCCATAGTGGGCGTGATAGTCGATAATACGCCCAGTGTTAGCGACTTTAAATTCGGGTCTACCTATATCCTGTTTTTTCCCTCTTTAATTCCCAGGGTTCTCTGGCCGGGAAAGCCTTCGGTTAGTTTTGCAAACGAATTTGGAAGGGATTATGGGTTTCTTCACCCACTCGATGAAAGCACTTCGGTCGGCATGACCTGGATAGGAGAGATGTTTATTAATTTTGGGTGGTTTGGGATTTTTGTTCCCCTCATTTATGGCTTTTTATACCGGTTTATCTTTCTTTACTTTTTTAGAAATGGGAAGCCAAATACGCTGGGAACGGTGGTGTATGCATTCACATTGCAGACGATCATAGTAGGGGATACCTTTGCCGGTTGGTTCTCTGGCTTGTTAAGATTCTATTTCATATTATTGGTGGCATTTTTACCTTTCGTTACAAGGCATAAATAAAGACGGCAGGCACTGTTTAAATAACGGAATCTATATTTGCCGGTTGGTTCTTTCATCTTGTTCACGGCTCTTTCCACAAACGGAACGACTCTTAAAAGTATATATAAGGAATTAAAGCTAGATATTGCGAAGTTCGATGAGAGTGCTTCACATAACTCCCTCCTACTTTCCAGCTTTCAAATATGGCGGCCCTATAGAGGCCGTTCATCTATTGAATAAGGCGTTAGCTAAGAAGGGAATAGATGTCGATGTATTCACCACGGATACCGGTTTGGAAAATGGGAAGTCTATTCCTAGAGATGAGTGGCAGGAATTAGATGGCATAAGGGTTAGATATTTTAGGTGTTACGGCTATGAGCGCTATACGTTTTCTCCAAAGATATTTTTGGAGCTCTTAAAAGATACTAGATTTTATGACCTAGTGCATATAACTTCAGTATGGAATTTCCCCGTTCTAGCCGGCGGTATAGCCAGCCTATTGCATAAAAAACCATATATACTTTCTCCACATGGTTCTATCTACCCGGAGGCGATTGGTATAAAATCCAAAAATAAGAAAATGTTCTATTATAACCTCATCGCGAAATACTATATTAAAAGAGCTTCTGCAATCCACTTCACCACTCAAGACGAGAAAGAAAACGCTATAGGTTTCCTTGATATAAGAAATAAAGCTTTTGTGGTTCCGATTGGATTTGACTTGTCCGGTTTCGAGGAATTGCCCCGGAGGGGTTCCTTTAAGAATAGATATGCGGCCTTAAAGAATAGAAAATATATTTTATTCTTGGGCCGTATAAACATCAAGAAAGGGCTTGATATATTGGTAGAGTCATTTGGAGAAATCGCCAAAGCATATAAAGATTTATATCTGGTGATAGTAGGGGCGAACGAAGGCAACGAGGGGTTCAAAGAGGAAGTTAAGAGACGGTTGAAGGATGTCGGCCTTTTAGAAAGGACGATATTTACCGGAATGCTCAGGGAAAGAGACAAACTGGAGGCTTTTGTCGATGCCGAAGTCTTCGTCTTGCCTTCCTACTCGGAGAATTTTGGGATGGCGGTAGTGGAGGCGATGGCTTGTGGAATACCGGTGGTTATCTCGAATAAAGTAGGGATTCACCGGGAGGTTGAACGGAATAGGGGGGGTATCATCGTGGAAACCAACCCGGATAGTTTAAGCAGGGGAATAAGAGCTCTACTCGATAACGAGGAGTTGAAAAGAGAAGTCCGCACAAATGGAAGAAAGATGGTGGAAGAATATTACGATATAGATAAGGTAGCGGATATGGTTATAAAGGTTTACCGAGAGATAATAAGACCCGGCTGAATTCCATATCGAGGATAGAGAAGAATCTTAACATTTTAGAACGAGATATACCGGAAGTTCAAATATGGTTAATCCGAGGCTGTTTGGGTTTTTTTACAATCCTAAGAAAGGATGGATCGACGGTACTACTCAGTTTGTGAACCTCCTAAAAGCATATTGCCAGCCTGGGGCGTTAGTTTTGGACCTCGGGGCTGGAGCGGGAAGGGGAAAGCCCCATAATTACTCATTAAGGGGAAAGGATAGGCTGGTGGTAGGGTTGGATGTGGACTCGGAAATAAGCGAAAATAGAATTGTCGATTTTAAAGTCATAGGCGACGCCTATTTTTTGCCTTTCAAGGAGTGCTCCTTTGATTTTATATACACCGACTTTGTGCTTGAGCACGTCGATGCCCCCGATGCATTCTTAACGGAGGTTAGGCGAGTGCTCAGAAAGGGGGGATATTTCATATTTAGAACTCCGAATCTTTATCACTACGTCCCTTCCATTGCGCGAATCGTGCCTAACCGTTCCAAATCACTACTGGCTAACTTTGTCCGAAGCATAGACACGGAAGAAAAGACCTTCCCGGTAATTTACAAAATGAATAGACCCGGGCTCTTACGAAGTATCTTAGAAAAAAAAGGCTTTGCCACTGAACGCCTGGAACTAATCGAAAAAGAGCCGTCTTATCTGGTGTTTAATACCTTTGCTTTCCTTCTGGGGGTATTATACGAAAGAATCGTTAATTCTGCGGAGATCCTCAAGTTTATTCGTTCTAATATTCTAGGAGTATTCAGAAAAATTTAGCTACCGCTAAAACGGTGGACGGGAGTTGGAAAGAACAATAGAATTTGGGTCGAAACCCCCTATCACCGGATAGTTATCACCGTCTTGGGAAAACAAAGACAATGGACGAAAGAATAAATTGGGTGGCCGCCCTAGCTAATGCCGCCGTTTATGATGAAGAGGCAACCAGAGGATATATTGACGGTGCACCCCACCTAAAACACCCCTCTCTGAGAAAGCTCTACGGCGAATTGCTGGTTGGGGTTTATGATTTTGCGACTATATATACAGGCAATCCGAATGTATTAGACCTAGGAGCGGGTGAGGGTTCGGCCACTTTGCCCTTTCTGGAGCTCGGAGCAAGGGTGACCGCAGTCGATATTTCCGAGAGTCAATTAAGCGCTTTGCGGAGTAGGTGCGAGCGTTTCGGGGACAGGCTTCAGGTGCGATGTGAGGACATAAACGAAACCCTCAAATCGAATAATAACTCGTATGATATTATCGTAGTGAATTCATTCCTGCACCATATACCGGACTATCTGGGCATGATCCGGGAAGCAATTACGCTTCTGACCCCGCATGGACAATTCTTTTCTTTTCAGGATCCGCTGCGGCATGATTCGCTTGGAGGATTTACCACTGCATTCAACAAGGTGGCCTACTTCTCCTGGCGTGTCTTTAGGGGAGACTTGGTGGAAGGATTGAAAAGGCGCGTCCGGCGCAGCCGGGGGATTTACCTGAGCGATTGTCCGGCGGACAACGTGGAATACCATGCGGTTAGAAACGGCGTTGACCAAGAGGCTATCACCGACCTTTTCGAAGAGAAGGGTTTTGATTGCAAAATCGTGTGTTACTTCAGTACCCAAGCTTTGGTATTTCAACACATAGGGGAGTTATTGGGAATGGAGAATACCTTTTCGATAATTGCCCAGAAGCGTGCGTAGGAGGAGCGTATGACGGGCGCGGAAGAAACCGGTATGGCCATATAGACAAGGTTGCTTATATAGTGATTAAGGCAGGTGGAGGAGTTTGCTCATGTTAGACCATAGGCAGAGGATTTTCGATGAATTCCGGGTCCCGGACCGGGGACGGGTCTTGAAGGTAAGGAATTGGCTACGGAGAAATCGATACCTGGACCCGGGAAGAAAGATTTCTCTTCTGGAGATAGGATATGCTAGAGGCGGTTTAATCGATAACCTTGACGAGTACAAGAATGTAGAAAAATACGCAGTCGACATAAACGACAGAACCGGCGAGGGGGATATAACCTTCTACAGATACGATTGTAACCAAGGACTGCCGGATTTCGACGGAAAGCTATTCGATATCCTGTTTGCCGGTGAGGTAATTGAGCATCTATTTGATGATGAGAAATTTTTAAGGGAATGCTACAAGGTACTTCGACCGGGGGGAGTCTTAGCATTAACTACTCCCAACCTATTTTTTCTGGTTAATCGTATTTTATTTCCCTTCGGGAAAATGCCCTACTTCGCCTATGAGCAATACCATTACCATTTCTATGACATAGACACTCTATACAGGATGGTTAGAAGTTGCGGCTTTAGCGTTAGACATGTTACCTCATCTCATATATTAATATCATCCCGCAGAAGCAAGTACATAGGGAGGATATTTGAATTCCTGGGGAGTCTATGCCCTTTCTTGGGAGCACATATCATATTATTTGCGGTAAGACCATGAAGAGCGAGCCTTCTATTATTCCACCGGATAAAGGATTTATTAGAAATTGGGCCTGGAATGAATCAAGAGTCCATGCTCATGGCTATCTCATAAAAAGCATTAGAAGAATTTTGGATGAGCTTAAGGTACCTAAAACGGCTCAAATTCTGGATGTCGGCTGCGGCGGCGGATATATCCTGCATGAGCTTTATACTGACGGTTACCGGAATATCTGGGGTTTTGATATAGCCGAGGATGGAATAATGCTTTCTAAAGACGAATTTTCGGAGATTAAGGAAAAATTTGCGGTCCACGACTGCTATGATAAAAAACTTCCGGAATCGTTTCCCAGCGGCGGTTATGATTTGGCTTTGTCGACAGAAGTGATAGAGCATTTATACAGTCCCAAAAAATACTTGGAAAACATAAACTATTGGCTCCAGGAAAAAGGGTACCTAATTGTCACCACGCCTTATAACGGCTATTTGAAAACCTTGGCTATTGCCTTGCTGAATAAATTTGACCTCCACTTTAATCCTCTATGGGAAGGTGGGCACATAAAGTTCTTCTCTAAGCACACTCTTTATACCATGCTCGAAGACACCGCTTTTGAGCCGGTTGGTTTTCTTGGCAGCGGAAGATTCCCTTATTTGTGGAAATCGATGGTAATAGTGGCTCAGAAGATTGGCTTAGATGGGAATTTGTAGAGGTTTCTAGGTTATCCCGGTCGAGTCAAAGGGAGCGAATTATGGTACATCAAAGATGGAAGGACTTATTATTTTACGGCGTAGGTCTATATTCCTTGGTGTCTTACCCTTTATTTAGAATAAAATTTGATAAGTCCAAGGACTTAGGTCTTCATATAGGCTGCGGAAAGAAAAAAATACCGGGGTTGGTGAATATAGATGCTAACCCCTTAGCCAAGTCGGATTTGCTATACGATGTGAGGGTCAGGTTACCTTTTAGCAATGACTCGGTGAAGTTTATATATAGTGGTGGTACTCTGGAACACTTTTATCCTGACGAGTTATCAAATATTCTTAAAGAGTTTTATAGGGTGCTCCAAAAGGATGGAGTCTTAAGGATAGTTGTTCCGGACTTAGAGAAATCCACAAAGGCCTATCTAGAGAAAGATTATGATTTTTTTCTAGATTTTCCGAGAAGTTTCAAGAGTATGGGAGGTAGATTTACCAATTTTCTGTTCTGTGATGCCCAGCACAAAATGGCATTTGATTTTGATTTCATGAAGGAGATATTGAATAGTTTGGGCTTTCAGAGAATCCATAAGTTAAGCTGGGGAAACTCATTCCTGGATGCCGAGACCTACGAGAGGATAAAACCCTCCGAGGACGAATACAAGGACTATAGCTTATTCGTAGAAGCTATAAAGTGATTAGACGGTTAAAGGACGGATTATGAAACCTTCAATCTCCGTTATCGTCCTAACCTACAACGAAGAGAACAATGTTGAGGCTTGTCTCCAGAGTGTGTTTGATTGGACAGATCATTTATTTATATTGGATTCCTATTCTACGGACAGAACTTTAGAAATTGTCAAAAAGTACACGAACAATATATATAGTCACCCTTTTGAAAACCAGGCAAGACAGCTTAATTGGGCATTATGTAATCTACCTTTTAAAACCGAATGGATATTGCGATTGGATGCAGACGAGAAAGTGACTCCAGAATTAAAGAACGAAATTTTAGAAAAACTGCCCAATTTAAGCGGCGAGGTAACTGGGTTATACATGAAAAGAAGGGTTTACTTCATGGGCAGATGGATAAGGCACGGAGGTTATTATCCTACATGGCTTTTGAGAATATGGAGAAGGGGAAAAGCCCATTGTGAAGAAAGGTGGATGGACGAACATATAAAAATCAGGGAGGGAAAAGTCCTATTCTTGGAGAACGATATTATCGATGATAATCACAACAAACTACATTGGTGGATTGGCAAACACAATAGCTACGCTACCAGAGAAGCTATAGATCTTCTTAACCTTAAACACAAATTTGTGATTTACGACACCGTGCCGACTAAGCTGTTTGGGACCCAAGAGCAGAGAAAGAGGTGGCTCAAGCAAACAATCTACGCCAATATGCCACTCTTCCTTAGGCCTTTTTTGTACTTTATCTACAGATATGTAATAAGGCTCGGATTTTTAGACGGGAAAGAGGGGTTAATATGGCACTTCCTGCAGGGTCTCTGGTATCGATTCCTGGTGGATGCAAAAATATATGAGGTTCAAATGAGAGCCAGGGCAGAGGATAGAAATGTAGGAGAAATAATCTGCGAAATGCTCGAATCTGGTGTAGAGAGTGGAAGGCTAGAGTCCGGTAAGGTCTCTACCGCTCTTCAAGAATCTAAAACAAGAATATAAGAATGAAAATTAACGGGTTTATTCCTCGACGTCTCCGGCATTCATACGGACATTGGACCCCCCGTTACATCTACGACCGTCTTGCGGTAATGTGGTTTCAGTTTAAGAACCCGGACGCTCCCTGGCTGACCAAAACGGCTGTTGAATTCTTGCAATCCTGGCTTAGCACTGACCACATAGGCTTGGAGTGGGGCTCCGGCCGCTCGACCCTCTGGCTGACCCGTAGGATTAAGCATTTAACCAGCGTCGAGCATAGTGAGGAATGGTTCAATAGGCTAGTTAGGAAAATAGATGAATTGCATTTAGACAACATAACCTATTTATATAAATCGGATTTAGACCAGGGCCTGAATTCCAGCTACGTAAGAATTGTTGATGAATTCTCACATCATTCCCTGGATTTCGTCCTGGTGGACGGAGCCTTGCGTGACCTTTGTGCCTTCTCCGTCTTGCCCCTGCTCAAGCCGGGTGGAGTTTTGATGATAGACAACGTCAATTGGTATTTACCCTGCCAAACTCGCTCCCCCAGTTCACGAACCGATTGGCAAGGGCCGGCTTCTCCTTATTGGGCAGGGTTCAATGCCCAGGTTAGCAACTGGCGGTATATCTGGACTACTAACGGCGTTTGGGATACTGCTATCTGGATTAAGCCAGCTCGGTAAAACGTCGGTGGTTGGGCTTGCTTCCCATCCCACCGGTCCTACCACCCTTAGTTGACCGCCATCGTTGACCCTTGCCTCCAGGCCCAACCGTGAAAAAAATATGCATATTCTCAGCCTTGGTTTATTTGTTATTGTTTGAGATCTTTCTTGCAGTCTTTATGGTTGGGAGTGAGAGGCTAACATTTACTGGATTGCTCATAAGTGGAGAACTGGAGCACGATAGAAGACAGGTTGCCGATGTTCGGCTATTTGGGGCCAAGGGGGATGGAGAAGCCGACGATACAAAGGCTATACAATCGGCTATCGACCATGCCATAACCAACAGAATGGCTAAGGTATTTTTTCCTGCAGGCCGATACCGGATTACCGATACGATCAAAGCAGGCTATGGAGATAACCAATATATAAGTATCAGCATAGAAGGTTTACCTAGTTTTCTTGGATACGTTGAATTAAAGGCTGACTTTACGGATAGACCGGCCATTAACATTCAGGGGGCTAGGGGTGTGCGGATAAAAGGCTTGAGGATAACCGGGAAAAACATCGCGCCGGGAAAGATGGTACAAGATATGGCCGCTAAAAATATCATCGCCACAAACATTGATGACTGGGTCTCGTCCGGGTGTTCTAACAAGAGGCACTCTCCGTATGCTGGAATAACTATAGATGCATATTCCGGAGAGTCGCCCTGGGATGCCTATCCTAATGACCCCTATAATCGGTCGCACAGCTCCGCAGTTGTTATCGAAGATGTAACTATCTCTTATTTTGTCGTCGGTGTCGCTGTAAAGCCCTCGGATAACGATGAAAACGCGGAAAATATCAAGATAAAAGACAGCACGATCATCCACAACACATTTGGAGTCTCGGTTGGGGGTGCACAGCAAAGAAATGTGGCTTTGGAGAACGTTGGTATTGCCGGCTCATATGTTGCAATCACTACTTTAAGGCACGGAAGGCGGAACGGGCAGTTTCCTTTCGTTTACAACTGCACCTTCGGCTTATCTTTCCGGCTTTTCGAATCAACCGGAGACCGGGGAGCGGTAAACATAGACAAGATCGATGCGGAAAGTTTTGCGGAAATAGGCCTCTTTGGTGAGGGAGTTTCGTCCGTCACGTCCCCTGCTACCATATCCAATTCCAATCTATATGCTTACCGGTTTGATAATTATAGGCCTAGTAGATACGTGGCTACGTTCACTATTCTCAAGTTTTCCTCTTGCAATTTCTATACGTATGAGGGGTTGTTTAATATGGTCGCCGATGGTAACGGTAGTATAACGCTGGAAAATTCCTCTTTTGTAGATTTGACCAAAGCCCCCAGCCGATTTGTAAATTCTCAACTGTACGGTGAATACAAGTTGAACGTCCAGCGCTCGGTTCTTTCCTTTGACCCGCCCTTAAAAGCGATATCTGATACCCATAAAACCAAGGTTGTTCCAAGGAGATTGTCCATATCCCCAAACACATATGAAATAATCGAGTCCGATACCGGAAAAAGGTTTCAAATTAAAAGACCTTCTCATCATGTTAGTGTGGCTATATCCGGCATCGCTCTCAGTTCAAACAGCATCTCTTTTAAGACTGACTATCCAGAAAAGTTTCAAGTGGGAGATTATTTATATTGGCAATCCCGTTATGCTCCCTCGGGAAGAAGCTTTGACTACGTCGAGTTCCTACGTCACTTTCTCTTCAGTTTTTTCCAGCCCAGGGAGCGTTCAATGCTCGGGTACACCTGGTTGCTGCCAGTATTACGGGTGTCGGCTGTCGACGGTAATATGATAACGTCAAAATTGCTAGCGACGGACATTGATACATCCTACACTCCATCATCGGTTAACATACTTCGTGCCAACTTTGTTAATAACATAATAGCAACTGGGGACTTGGCCAAGGCTAGTAATCGAATAACCAATGTTTCTAGCATCGATAATTTCCAGGTCGGAGATTGGATTTTCGGCCGAGGAATACCGGACGATGCTAGGATAAAAAATATCGATGAACGGGCTAACAGTATCGACATGAACTATAGTGCCAGCGTGAGTGCGACGGGGGTCGAGATTTATAACTCGCTTTTAAAAGAGATTCGATGAATATGGGCAACGGCTCCAGGGTGCCATATGAAGGTCTTTAATGTTTCTAAAATAGACAATAAAAGCTTTATCGGGAGGGTATTGAGATTTCCACTTAATGTTATTCCTAAATCTTCCCGGATAAAAATCCTACAGGGATACAATAGGAACTATTACTGGATAGTGGGCAGTGGTGTTCATGGATACTGGTTCGGAGACTATGAATTCTTCAAGCAAAAGGCCATTTCGAGTCATTCCCGGAATGGTATGATAGCATACGATGTAGGGGCCCATGTCGGGTTTTTTACACTACTATTCGCAAGATTGTGTGGCAGCGACGGATTTGTATATGCATTCGAGCCGAATCCCAGGAATCTTGTGTACTTGCGAAAACACATGGATATGAATGGCGTTACTAATGTGGCTATTTCTCCGATAGCATTGGGAAGGAAAAGAGAGTATATGTTTTTCAGCGATAGTTGTGGCTCGGAAGTAGGATGTTTAAGCCAAGAACCGACAAAACTTATCGTGCCAGTGGATAGTATGGATAATCTCCTTGCTGCCGGGGTTATAAAGCCTCCTGACATAATTAAAATAGACGTGGAGGGGGCTGAGCTGGATGTGATACTCGGCGCGGAGAGGACTTTAAGGCAATATAAGCCTAGGCTTTTTATAGCCATCGACGACCAGAAAAACGAAGTTCCACTTCTCCATTTTCTTAGAGCCATTGGCTATAAGATTGAATTTCTCGGCCAGAATCGCTTTGAATTATTTGCTCGCTTTGGCTGAAACCGGGGGGCTTAGTATATCCCGATAATGAATCAACAACCGCGGTTTTAGGATATGTCCTCGGGGGAAATATGGGTTTTGTTTGCATTAACCACTTTTGCCCGCACTGATAATCTGAACGGCCGGGTACAAACTACTTCGCAATACAATATCCCCACTTTAACATGGCGAACATGAAGATTTCCATATTAACTGTTGTTTTTAATAATGTAATCAACATAGAACAGTGTATAAAAAGTGTGCTGGGGCAGACTTATAAAAATCTAGAATACATAGTGATTGACGGCAAATCTTCGGATGGGACTCTGGACGTTATAAAAAAATATGAGCACGGAATTTCAAAATGGATAAGCGAACCCGACCAGGGAATTTATGATGCCATCAATAAAGGTATAGGAATGGCGACGGGAGATGTCGTCGGGATCTTACACTCCGATGATTTCTACGCCAGCGACAGGGTTATAGAAAAAATGGCGGAGGCCTTTGCCCGGTACGATGTTCAAAGCGCTTATGGCGACCTGGTTTATGTGAATAAAGACGGCAGCAGGCTCATAAGATACTGGAGGGCCGGAGAATATAAGGAAGGTATGCTCAGGTGGGGTTGGATGCCTCCACATCCCACCTTTTTTGTAAAAAGGGAAGTTTATGAAAAATACGGTCGCTTTAATACGAACCTCAAAATCGCCGCCGATTATGAGATGGTGTTGAGGTTGTTGGCCAGGCAAAAGATAACTACCTGCTATATACCGGAGGTTTTAATCAAGATGAGGACGGGTGGAATAAGTAACGGTAGCATAAAGGGCTTGGTGAGAAAAACAGTCGAGGACTATAGGGCCCTCAGAATTAATGGTCTAAACCTAGCTATTCTAACGCTATTGTCTAAGAACCTCTCCAAGATTCCCCAGTTCTTCACAAGATAAGGGGGTAAACCCCGGTCTTCTTCATATAATCCCTTTTTAGCTGTGGACCAGTACTAGTACTAAATTACTCCCATAGTACTATTGTTTTAACCTTCAGGTTTTGATAAAAGACTTAAGGCGATAGCGCGAGGGTAATTCGTCGAGCGTGATCTCTTGAGTAGCCACACGACAGGGCCTAATTGGTCCCCAACTCTTGAAGGAGATGGAGGGTGTATAAAGAAGACCAGCTACGAATAACCGATGGAGATATAGGGGCAGTCTGGGACACCGCTTATTCTGGCAGCCACTCTAATGAGCTGGCTGATGTTTCCGGGTTTAATCATAAGGCTGTCTACAGTGTTACTGATACCTATCCAGCCAAGCTTAACGGAAGTTATGATAACTCCTATACGCATGGGTTATTCACGACGGTTCGGGTCAGGGAGTATTCTTTAAAGAGATACCTGGATATTGCCGTATCCTTACTTGGACTTATTTTTAGTTTTCCTATCTCCATAATCATCGCCCTGGCTATCTGGCTTGAGGATGGCTGGCCCATATTCTACTGCTCGGAGCGTGTTGGCCTAGGTGGCAGATTTTTTAGAACCTACAAGTTTCGCACTATGGTGGCAGACTCTGATGTACGTTTCGGCCCACTTCAAGCGGGGCAAAACGACAAAAGAATAACCCGGGTCGGCCGGGTGCTGAGAGCCACGGCCATGGACGAGATCCCCCAGCTATGGAATGTTCTCAAGGGTGACATGAGCATCGTGGGTCCACGTGCCCTTCTTCCTGCGGAGATAGAAGTAAAGGCGTCTCCCTCAAACGGCAATAGACCTATTCCGCTTGAAATGATACCAGGTTGCAGTAAGCGCCACTCCATAAGACCGGGTCTTACCGGGGTAGCCCAGATCTATGCCCCAAGGGATATCTCTAGAAGACAGAAGTTCAGGTATGACTTCATATATTTAAGACGTCAATGCCTGGAGATGGACCTCAGGTTTATCCTGCTCTCCCTCTGGATTACACTCAGGGCTAAGTGGGAATCGAGAGGGAATAAGCTTTGATATTAGAGTAAGCCTATTTAAATTTGGCTTTTATCCATTTTATTGTAGCTATCACAAACCATCCGGCTTTATTTCCCCAGCTATCGTATCGATAATTTCGATTTGTCGTAAGGAGGGGTTCCTTGTACATACTGGGTGTAAACGCCTATCATGGCGATTCATCGGCCTGTCTGTTGTCAGACGGAGAGCTGGTCTGTGCTATCGAGGAGGAGAGAATTCGAAGGATAAAACACTGGGCGGGGCTTCCCGTCGAGGCCGTTAAATGGTGTCTCCAGTATGGCGGCATCGACATCGGGGAAGTCGATTATATCGCCATTTCCAGAAACCCGTCTGCACACATTCACAAAAAGATTCTTCGGGTGCTGACGAAAACGCCCAGAATCGGTTTTCTCAAGGACAGGTTGCAGAGCGTGTCTAGGATTAGCGACGTCAAAGAGGGCCTAGCTCGTGCCTTTGGGGTTAAAGCTTCGAGTATAAGAGCAAGGGTTCAGAATGTTGAGCATCATAGGGCCCATTTGGGAAGCGCCTATCTGGTATCTCCTTTCGACCGTGCCGCCTGTGTCTCGGTAGATGGGTTCGGCGATTTTCTGAGCGCCATGAGGGGGATAGGCAGTGGAAATAAAATCGAAATTCTGGACTGGGTGGAATACCCTCATTCATTAGGGATTTTTTATACGGCCTTGACCCAGTTTCTGGGGTTTTGGAAATACGGGGACGAATACAAGGTGATGGGGCTCTCCTCGTTCGGTAGGCCGGCTTATTTAAACGAGATGAGAAAAGTAGTGAAGCTCAAAGACAATGGCCTTTTTGAGTTGGATACCTCCTTTTTTGTCCATCACAAGGAAGGGGTGGATATGGTCTGGGAAAACGGGGAGCCTACTCTGGGGAGGCTTTTTTCGGACAAGTTGATCGAGCTTTTAGGAAGCCCTAGACAGAGCGGTGAAAGTATATCCGCACGCCATAAGGATATCGCTTCCTCGATGCAGGCCATGTACGAGGAGGCTTTTTTCCACATGTTGAACCACGTCCATCGGAAGGCGGGGACGGATAAAATTGCCCTAGCCGGCGGCTGCATCCAGAACTCGTTGGCGAACGGGAAGATAGGGGATATGACTCCGTTTAAAGAGTTGTATATCCCACCTGCCTCTTACGATGCCGGTACGGCAATCGGCGCTGCCGTTTGGCTGTGGAGTGTATTCTTGGGCAACGATAGAGGATTTGTGATGGATAGCGCTTACTGGGGACCTACGTTTTCCGATGAGCAGATAGAGATAGCCTTGAACGAGTATGGTCTTAAGTACATTAAATTAAACGACCAGGAGCTTTATGAGAAAACGGCCAAGGATATAGCCGACGGCAGGGTAGTTGGATGGTTTCAGGGGAGGACGGAATGGGGGCCGAGGGCTTTGGGAAACAGAAGCATCCTCGTCGACCCGAGAAAAGAGGGTATGAGGACTATATTGAATGAGAGGATAAAAAGAAGAGAGGGCTTTAGACCCTTTGCCCCTTCCGTGCTCGAGGATTTTGTGTCGGAATGGTTTGAAGGGGCCTCGCCCGTTCCTTTCATGGAAAAAATATACGTGGTAAAGGCTGAAAAAAGAAGATTTATACCGGCTGTAGTGCATGTGGATGGTACTGGAAGATTACAAACGGTTTCCAGAAGTACAAATTTAAGATACTATAGTCTAATTCGTGAGTTCTTCAATTTAACCGGGGTTCCAATGCTGCTTAACACTTCATTCAACGAAAACGAGCCTATAGTGAATACGCCTGCCGATGCGGCAAACTGTTTTTCGAGGACTAAAATGGATGTCCTGGTCATGGGCAATTACTATTGTAAAGTGTGAGCAATACGTTCTTTATACAAACTGTAAGATTAAGTGAATCAGCAACTATTAAAATCAACCGGATTATGGAGAATATGGGATGAAGAAGGCGCTTATCACCGGTATAACCGGCCAAGACGGCTCTTATCTGGCGGAGCTGCTGCTCTCGTTAGACTACGAGGTTCATGGCTTGATCAGGAGATCCAGCACCTTCAACACCGAAAGGTTGGAACACCTTTATGTCGACCCGCATGAGCCACAGGCGAGGCTGTTTCTCCATTACGGTGATATTTCCGATTCCGGCCAGCTCACCAACCTGATCTATAATATTCGGCCTGCGGAGATCTACCATCTGGCCGCACAGAGCCATGTGCGGGTGAGCTTTGACATGCCGGAATACAGCGGAGACATAACCGGGCTGGGGACGATAAGGATTTTGGAGGCTATACGCAAGAGCGGCAACAATTGCCGATTTTATCAAGCCTCCAGCAGCGAGATGTTTGGGATGTCCCCACCGCCTCAGAGTGAAGAAACGCCCTTTCAACCGCGAAGCCCTTATGCCTGTGCTAAGTTGATGGCCCACTGGACGGCCATTAACTACCGGGATGGATATAACCTGTTTGCGGTCAGCGGGATCCTCTTTAACCACGAATCCCCCAGAAGAAGCGAAACCTTTGTCACCAGGAAGATTAGCAGGGGGGTTGCAATGATACTCTCCGGTAAATACAAATACATTTTTCTGGGTAACCTCGACCCGATGAGGGATTGGGGATTTGCCCCGGAATATGTGGAAATGACGTGGAAAATGCTCCAGAGGCCCGAGCCCGATGACTTTGTCATCGGTGTGGGCGAGAGCCATTCTATCAAGGAGTTCCTGGAGGAGGCTTTTTCCTACGTGGGGCTCGACTGGAGGGAGCATGTAAAGATCGACCCCAAGTATTTTCGTCCTACCGAGGTCGAGGCATTGAGGGCCGATTCATCCAAAGCCAGGGAAGCGCTAGGTTGGGAGCCAAAGGTTAGTTTTCGCGATTTAGTAAGAATTATGGTTGATGCGGACATGAGAAGGATGGGCCTTGAGCCGGTGGGGGAAGGTGACCGGGTGCTAAGGGAGAAATTTCCAAACAGGTGGTGGAAAGTGGATTAATTCTGCTCATTGTTGATGGTTCATAGTTGATAGTATTAGTTATGAAGTAGGAATTATCGAACGGGTACAAAGATGGGCAAAAAGTTTAGAGCTAACAATGTTAAATTCGGGTTTGAAGATCTGGAAGTGTGGCAGAAGGCGATTAATTTTGCCGATAAGGTTATAGATATTGGAGATAAACTCAATAATACCAACAGAAAACACTATAGGCTGGTTGAGCAATTGGAATCATCGGCAACCTCTATAGCAATGAATATAGCTGAGGGTAAGGGCAGATATTCAAAGCGGGAATTTATTCAGTTTCTTTACATCGCTCGTGGTTCTTTATACGAAACTATTACTTTATTAATGATACTTCATAAGAAAAACTGGATTGATGGAGCCCAACTCGATGAATTAAAAGGCTCCGGTAGTGAGGTTGGGAGAAAGATTTCGAGTTTAATTAATTCTATCGGAAATTCTATGAGCTAGGAACTATGAAAAAGGGTTAAAGAGCTATGAGCTACGAGCTAAGGACTAAACGCATTTTAGTTACCGGCGGTGCCGGCTTTCTCGGCACCTTCATAGTTGAGAAACTCATGGATAGAGGGGCAAAAAGGGACAACCTGGTAATCCCCAGAAGTAAGGAGTGCGATCTCAGAATATGGGAGAATTGTTTAAAGGCTGTGAAAGGGGTTGATATAGTCATTCACCTAGCGGCAAAGGTAGGTGGTATAGGTTTTAATTTGAAATATCCGGGTGAGCTTTTCTACGATAATGCCATAATGGGTATACAACTGATCGAAGCAGCCAGGCAGGCCGGGGTGGAAAAGTTTGTGGCGGTGGGGACCGTTTGCTCCTATCCGAAGTTTACTCCTGTCCCCTTCAGGGAAGAGGATCTTTGGAACGGCTATCCGGAGGAAACAAACGCCCCTTATGGACTGGCTAAGAAGATGCTCTTGGTTCAGGCACAGTCCTACCGGAAGCAGTATGGATTCAAGGTCATATATCTCATACCGGTAAACTTGTACGGTCCTGGAGACCACTTTGACCCAGAGGATGCTCATGTCATTCCGGCGCTCATTGTGAAGTTCTTTGATGCTAAAAATAGGGGTGCTAAGGAAGTCACGGCTTGGGGAACCGGGAAAGCGTCCAGGGAATTCCTGTACGTTGAGGATGCTGCAGAGGGGATTATTCTTGCCACAGAGCGTTACGATAAATATGAACCAGTCAATATCGGCTCTGGAAGGGGGATCACGATCAGGGATTTAGTTTACTTAATCAAGGATATGGTTGGGTATGAAGGTGAGGTTGTATGGGATAGCCAAAAACCGGACGGGCAACCCGAGAGGATGCTGGATACTTCCAAAGCCAAATTAGACTTTGGCTTTGAGGCTAAGACTAGCCTCGAATCCGGACTTAGAAAAACTATCGATTGGTACAGGCAAAACCTGCTCTGACAGTATGAGTGCTTGCTAACTAATTATTCTGGTAAATCTAATCCGATTATAACCCCCATTGATGTAATACTTTTTACGTTATTGGGGGTTTTTTATTGCGTTGTTGAGTTACCCGATAAAAAACTGATATCTCTCTATGTCGCTATCGGTGGTGTATGAAAATTTAGCTTGACAATGCGTTTACAGATATATTATCATCTTAAAAAAAGCCCATGATAAGGCAAGGAATTAATTCCGGACTAAATGTCGAGATCGAAAGCTACTATATTACCTACTAACTCCGAATTTATTCAACTGGCAACAAAAATAGCAGAAAGGGCCAAAGAGGCTTCTCGAGTATTAGCTAAGATTCCTTCCCAATCCAAAAACAGCGCTCTAATATCTATGGCTGAGGAGCTTATTTCTCACTCCGGTTTCATAGCCGAGGAAAATAATAAAGACATAGAGGATGCTCAAAAAAGGGGTCTATCCCCGTCATTTATCGACCGCCTCACCCTTACCCCATCCCGAATCAAGTCGATGGCCGAGGGGTTAAAACAAATAGCCTCGCTTCCGGACCCGGTCGGCGAAGTGATACGGATGTGGAGGAGACCCAACGGCCTTTTGGTGGGAAGGATGAGGATCCCGCTAGGGGTGGTTGCTATAGTATATGAAGCAAGACCGAACGTGACCGCTGACGCCGCCGGTTTATGCCTGAAGGCTGGAAATTCGGTAATTTTGAGGGGCGGGTCCGAATCCATAAGGTCTAATATGGCTATAGGGTCCGTATTAGGAGATGCTCTGGAAAAGAACAGCCTGCCCCGGGAGGCCGTTCAAATTGTTCCGGTCACGGACAGGGCTTTGGTCCTGGAGCTATTAAAGCTCGAAGATTATATAGACCTGGTTATTCCCCGAGGCGGTGAGAGTCTGATAAGGTTTGTATCGGAAAACTCAAAAATCCCGGTATTAAAGCACTATAAGGGGGTTTGTCACATATTTGTGGACGAATTTGCCGACTTGGAGATGGCTGAAAATATTTGCTTAAATGCCAAGGTGCAGCGGCCTGGTGTATGCAATTCGATGGAGACGCTCCTGGTACACGAAGGGGTTTCAGAAAAATTCCTGCCACGGATGGTAAAAAAATTTGAGGAAAATGGTGTTGAGATCAGGGGTTGCCCACGCACCAAGGAGATTGTCCCTCGGGTCAAAGAGGCAAGTGAAGAGGACTGGTATGCGGAATACCTTGACCTTATACTTAGTGTAAGAGTGGTTAAGGGAATAGACGAAGCCATAGACCACGTGGAAAAATATGGGTCCATGCATACTGAAGCGATAATTACCCGGGATTATAAAAATGCCCAGTATTTCCTGAATAGTGTGAATTCATCGACGATTCTGGTGAATGCGTCTACCAGATTCAGCGATGGATATGAGCTCGGTTTAGGTGCGGAAATAGGAATCAGTACGTCGAAATTACATGCGTTTGGCCCGATGGGCGTTGAGGAGTTGACCACCACAAAATTTATTATTTATGGCGATGGGCAGATAAGAACCTAAAAAGCTTTCAAGGAGGATTGGGAGTGAGACAGGGAAGATTGGAAACAGGTGCACTTCTTCCTATTTCAAAGCGAATGTCTGGAGTTAAGCCTAGTTCTAAGCCGGCCCCAAAGCAAAAGAATAAACGGGCTAAGGGCAATAACTATAAAAAGTTTTCGGATAATCAACTCGACGAGATTAACGGGTCGGAAGAGCTTTTTATCACCATTGATATCGAGGACAAAATTATAACCGAATTAGCGGAGTCAGAGTTTGACCTCCAGGTAGAATCGCCAAGGGGCGAAGCGGAAGAGAAGGGAAAACAGTGGACTCCGGACGAGGAATTTAGGCTTCTTCAGGTCTATTTCAAGGAAATGGGGAATGAACCCCTTTTGACCGCCAGGGAGGAAGTGGAGGTATCGGCTAAGATCAAAAAATGCGAGGCTAAAGCTAGGGACGTGAAAAGGGTCCTGGAGCGGATATTCGACAAAAAGCTGGGTGATTTTCTGGATGACACTATTGCCGAGATAGATGGTATTTCCATAAGAAGCATAGAGAGAACCCTGAGAAGGCTCAGAAAAAGGGCGTCGAGGAGGACAGGCTTCAAAGACGGAGTGACTCCTAATCACGTTAAAAAGCGTGGCATACTGACAAAAGCGTGTCTTAAAACGGCCAGGCGGTTTAAGGACCGGTTTGTCAAGGCCAACCTCAGGCTGGTAGTAAGCATAGCCAAGAGATATATGGGTCGGGGGCTGCCGCTTCCCGATTTAATTCAAGAGGGTAACGTAGGTCTGATGAGGGCGGTGGAAAGATTCGACCACACGAAGGGATACAAATTCTCGACCTATGCCTCCTGGTGGATTCACCAGGCTATATCCCGGTCATTACTCGACCAGACTAGGACGATAAGGGTTCCAGTTTATGTGCTGGAGCAGGCAAGTAAGGTGCACAGGATCAGTTCCATGCTTCATAAAGAAAAGGGGAGAAAACCGCTTCCCGAGGAAATATCCCAAAAATCCGGCATTTCAATCGAGGGAGTGAAGAGGGTTCTGGACGCTACCAAAGATGTATTTCATCTAGATTCACCCATAGTTGACGGGGAAAAAACCACCCTCCTTGAATTCATTCCAGACGAGACTGCCCTCACTCCCGATTCGGCTGTGGCAAAGGCCATGCTCACCGGTAAGATAAAGGATGCTCTGTCCAACCTTACAACCAGGGAAGAGCAGATACTGAAAATGCGGTTTGGAATTGGTTACGAGACCACTTATACCTTAGATGAGATAGGCCGGTATTTTAACCTCACCCGTGAGCGCATACGGCAGATAGAGAAAAGAGCACTGGAAAAGCTCGAAGATTCGGATATCGGAGGAATGCTAAAAAGCTTTCTTGAATAGGTTTAATGCTCCTTTCACTCAACCTGAAGAACTTTGCCATCATAGATGACCTGTCTATCGATTTCGGGAAAGGCCTAAACATCATCACCGGTGAGACCGGGGCCGGGAAATCCATCATAGTTGATGCCATAAATATCATCCTCGGCGACAGGGCCTCGTCTGACCTTATAAAATCCGGACAGGATGAAGCTCAGGTCGAGGCCTTATTCGATATAGGTGATAATAAACATTTAAAGGATAAACTGGAATCTCTGGGGTTTGAGGCGGGGGATGACCAGCTCTTAATTAGGCGCATACTTTCCCGTAGGGGTAAAGGCCGTGTGTTTATCGGCGGCAATATAGCCACGTATTCAATGCTTGAACAACTGACGGAAGGCATAGTCGATGTGTTCAGCCAGCATGAGCATCAGACACTCCTGAAAGAGGATAAGCATCTGCAGTTGCTCGACGAGTTCGGAGGCCTAAGGGTGCACACGGAGGAAGTCGGTGAGGTTTATCGGGCATACATTAGGCTTAAAAAAGAGCTCGAAGAATGCGAAAGTAACCGGAGAACGCAGGTCGAGAGAGAGGATTTCCTTAGGTTTCAGTGTGCAGAAATCGACGCTGCCAGGCTCCAGGTTTCCGAGGATGAAATGCTGGAAGAGGAAAGGAAAAGACTGGCCAATGCGGAGAGGCTATATTCCATAACCCAGGAGGCCTATGAGGCACTTTACGAAGGGGAGAAATCGGTCTTTGATACCCTTAAGAGAATCGCTAACCGGGTGGAAGAGGCAGTGAAGATTGACGACACCCTGTTGGAGACGGCGAAGTCCATAGAGAAGGGAGTTGTGGAGATTCAGGATGCTTCCTTTACACTACGCCAATATGCGGCGAATATAAGTTTTGACCCGGATAGACTCAATTATGTGGATAGCAGGCTTCAGGAAATAAGGAGGCTTAAAAAAAAGTACGGCGGGACTATAGAGGAAATTCTCCAGAAGAGAAAGAGCATGGAGGAGGAGCTAGGGGATATCTCAGGCTATGAGGGAAAGGTGGAAGACCTGCAGAATCAGCTCAAGGCAGTCGAACTGGTTCTCAATAAGAGGGCTTACGAGCTATCCGAGAAAAGGCGGGCTTCGTCACAAAAACTGATGAAGGCAGTTGAGAAGGAACTGGAGAAGATAGGGATCAAGAACGCCAGGTTCGTGGTAGATCTTACCACAAAAGAGCTTTCCTATAATGGTGGTGATAAGGTAGCCTTCCTCTTTTCCGGAAACCCTGACGAGAATCCCAAGCCCCTTACCCGGGTAGCATCCGGAGGGGAGCTTTCCCGAATAATGCTTGTTTTGAAAGAGGTTCTGGCAAGAGTGGAAGGGGGTTTGGTTCTGATATTCGATGAAGCGGACTCCGGGATAGGCGGGGCGATTGCCGAGGCGGTTGGCCGCAAGATCAAAAACCTCTCACAATCGCACCAAGTTATTTGCATTACCCATCTTCCGCAGGTGGCAAAGTTTGCCGATACCCATTTCACCGTCACCAAGACCTTAACGGAAGACAGCAGGACTAGGGTGGAGGTCAGATCCCTGAGTTATGAGGAGAGGGTAAAGGAACTGGCTCGCATGCTTGGCGGTCTCAAGGTCACCGAAAAAACACTGGAAGTGGCTCAGGAAATGCTCAGGGAATAACCAAATGGCTGAGAGTGAGAAGTCAATAATCAATTCTCATTTTTAACTTACAACTCTTAACTTTTTTATGGGACAAACACCACGGCGGCAATCACCGTGGTCCATATGCCGTATTTATCCCCTACGGCGGACTGAGTGACGTTTCTAGTCTGCACCGTATGTCCGCTTATCTTCCAGATATCTTTTTGCTCATCGTAGCTTTTATCCGGGTCAAACGGCGCTCCCAGTATGGTGGCCAACATGTATGCAGCCAGGTCCTCGGCATAATCACCAGCGGCGCTATCGGTCTGACCGAAGCTGTGGTGTTCGGAAAGGTATCCGTAATGGTTTGATTTCTTGGGTATGGCGATTCCTACCGATGCGGCAACCAGGCGGTGGGGCTCGTCGGTGGCATTCTCACTCATCACTACATAGACGACCTGGCCGGGCTTAAGGCGCTTGAGTCCGGCCGATTGGGTCATCAATGTGCAGTTTGGGGGGAATATGCTAGAGACTTTGACCAGATTGAATTCGGCAATCTTCGCATCACGGAGTGCCATCTCAAAGCTGGTCAGTTTTTCTTTGTGTTTTCCTACGCCCTTGGTTACGAAGGCATGTTTCGGTACGAACAATTATTTTCTTCCCCCTGTTTTAAATGCATTTTTTTATACTAAATAATCGCTTTTGTCAACCTTGATTTGAAAAAAAGTCGAGTCTTAGGTTGTGAATTATGAAGATGCATGGGCGCAAGCATGTGTATCAAAATTTTTTGAATACGATATCCAAGTATTATCAGCAATTGTGGGAAAAAAACAGGACTTCAGTCTTCGACTTGCCCCCTCATTTTTCCTAGTCTATATAGTATCTCATGATAGGGGCGTCTTTCCGAGCGGCGTAGGCATTCCACAAAACCTGCGCCTTTGAAGGCGCTGGTAAACCGGTCCAGGCAAATGCCGGAAGATCTTTCTCTTCCTTAGGTTCTATGGGATAACCCTCCAAGATTTTTCCACCCTTCTTCCTTACATGCTCAATGCATGCCTTGAGCAATTATACGGTAATTCCCCTGTTTCTGTAATCCTTGTCCACAAAAAAGCACACTATCGACCATACCGGTTTATCATCGATTCGTTTTAGCACCCTCGACCGTTACAGAGATGAAAATTTCTCTCTCAGTGCCACCGAGCACCATGCTATAGACTTATCTTTGAGATAAGCTAGCAAGCCGGGAATCTCCCCTGAATTCACGATGCTTCTCATAAATTCTTTGTTTTTATTGCCTTTGTTCTTCTCGTACTCAGAACGCTTTAGTCGCCACCACATGCACCAGCACCCTCCGGAAGCCCCCGATCACCAAATAGTGTTTCAAGGTCATCCCAGTTTTCTTGGTTTAGTGGTTTAAATTTGAGCCCGGAAATATTTTCCCCCTGCGTCCGGGACAAATTATCATAAAACAGTTGTAAGGCGAAGAGGTTTTAGAAATCAAAAAAGCTTCAGTTGTATGCCTCCGGGCCGGCGAAACGAATCGCATGAAAGGCGAATCTTATTCTTGTCGATCCCCGCTTTTCTGCAAGCGACCTGAAATAGCGTTTTGACCTGCTCGGCAAAAATGCCCTCACCCTTCATGCGTTCATAGAATTCGGGACTATTAAGCCTGCCTTTTCGTATAGACCGAATCCTGTTCAATACCTTGTTCTTCTTCTCTGGAAAATGCTGCTCAAGCCAGGTCTGGAAGAGTCCTGAGACGGCGTAGGGTAGCCTTAACATCACGTACCCTGCTTGTAAAGCGCCTGCTTCAACTGCCTTCTGGATGATCCTAGGAAGCTCATGGTCGGTAAGTCCCGGAATAACAGGCGCAACCATTACCATCGCCGGAATACCGTTTTGGGACAGCTTTTCGATCGCCTTCAAGCGTAAATCGGGCTGGGAGGCCCGGGGCTCCATAACTCTGGCCAGCTTAGGGTCCAGAGTGGTGATAGAGAGCGCGGCTATTATTGCATGATGCTCGGCTAATTCCTTCAAGATATCTATGTCCCGGGTTACCAAATAGTTTTTTGTGACGATTCCCGCCGGGTTACGAAACTCGGCCAGGACTTCTAAGCACCTCCGGGTTATGCGGAAATGCTTCTCAGCAGGCTGATAGCAATCTGTAACCCCGCTTATGGCGATGGGCTTTGGCTCCCATTTGGGAGAAGACAGTTCCTTTCTGAGTAATTCTGGTGCATCTTCCTTGACGAATATTTTTGTCTCGAAATCTAATCCGGCGGATAGACCAAAGTACTCATGGGTGGGGCGGGCATAGCAGTATATACAGCCGTGCTCACATCCGCGGTATGGATTAATGCTGGCTTCAAACCCTACATCCGGGCTCTCGTTGTAAGCGATGATGGACTTGGTGGTGTCCCTATAGAAAATGGTTTTAGGTGAAATGCCTTCAGCAATCTCGTCTGCATCAGGAACGTACTCTATCTTCTCGAAACGATTGGGCGGATTTTCAGAAGACCCGCGACCCTTTATTTTGGGCACCAATCTGACACTATCCAAATCTTCACCCGGATTTAAACAGGTTTATTACAAATAATATTATCAACTTTTTTAATCGACGTATCAACAGCCAGTCCACTTGTAGAGCTTGATTATTCTGACAAATGGCTTTAATGCGTTCTTATCCAAAATGAGAGATTGCTTCGCCGCCAAAAGAAAGCAGCAATGATACACCATCTAGAAAGTTAGCGTTTAGTCCCGCTAAGTATTGAGCCCAACACACCGCGGAGGATTTGTCGGCCTAATTGCGTGCCGATGGTGCGTGCTGCGCTTTTGGCCATAGCTTCGTATATACTTTCACGTTGCCGTCCAACTTTCTCTTTTGGTGGCGAAGTCTTAGGCAGTGTAGCCATAGTTTGAGTGTTTTCTTCTGCGCGACCTCTTAGCATTTCATAAGCTGATTGTCGGTCAAAGGTCTTTTCGTAGTGGCCGTATAAAACCGACTGACTGATAATCCGTTGCCTTTCCTCCGGTGTAATCGGTCCGATCTGGCTTTTAGGAGGGCAAATTAATGCGCGTTCCACGATGCCCGGGCTCCCTTTCTCATCAAGTAGTGAAACCAGAGCTTCTCCAACTCCAAGCTCGGTTATCACCATTTCTGCGTCGAGTTTTGGATTGCTCCTAAAGGTCTGGGCTGCGGCCTTAACCGCTCTCTGGTCGCGAGGGGTGTAGGCGCGTAGCGCATGTTGAACACGGTTGCCCATCTGTCCGAGCACGGTATCCGGGATATCTAACGGGTTCTGGGTGACAAAGTATACCCCTACACCCTTAGAACGGATGAGACGGACTACCTGCTCGATCTTATCCAGTAAGGCCTCGGGCGTATCGTCGAATAGTAAATGGGCTTCATCGAAGAAGAAAACGAGTCTAGGTTTCTCCGGGTCACCCACCTCCGGCAATTGTTCGAATAATTCGGATAATAACCACAGAAGAAAAGTGGCGTAAATTTTAGGCGACTGCATGAGTCTATCGGCCGAAAGTATATTTATCATCCCATGCCCATTGGTGTCGGTTTGCATGAGGTCATGAAGGTTCATAGCCGGCTCGCCAAAGAGCTTGTCCCCTCCCTGTTCTTCGAGTGCCAAGAGCCCTCTCTGGATTGCTCCAACGCTTGCCGCGGAAACATTGCCGTACCGTGCAGTGAATTCCTTGGCACTTTCACTTACATACTGAAGCATCGACCGGAGGTCCTTTAGGTCGAGTAAGAGAAGGCCATTGTCATCGGCTATCCTGAACACAATCGTCAGCACACCGCTCTGGGTCTGGTTAAGATTGAGCAACCTGCTCAGCAAAAGTGGTCCCATTTCTGATATGGTGGTGCGCACTGGGTGTCCCTGCTCACCAAAGACATCCCAGAATGTCACCGGGCTACCGGCGAAGTGGAAATCTGCGAGTCCCAACTGCTTTATCCGCTCGACTATTCTGGGTTTTTCCGTCCCCGGTCGGCTGATGCCGGAGAGGTCTCCCTTAATATCCGCTGCAAATACCGGTACTCCGATTCGGCTAAAGTTTTCGGCCAATACCTGTAGCGTTACGGTCTTTCCCGTACCGGTGGCTCCGGCAATAAGACCGTGGCGGTTGGCCATTCTGGGCAGGAGACAAAGCTCATTTTCACCCTTAGCAATTAATATCGGTTGGGCCATACTTTATGCATACCTCTTGAGCAATTGTTGATTATACCGGCCGAATAGGTCACGATGAATGCCTAATCTTAACAAAACCCCATTTAAGTTTCAATTGAAATCAGTAAGACGTGAAGGGTTTTTTCTATTTCCTTTGAGCTGTCATTTTTTTACCACTTATGCTTAACAATTAAGCTCGTTGGTGAGTGATCTCAACGTGACCGACCGAAAACTTGGCAAATTCCTATAAAGAGCTGGCATAGTTATAGCCAAATTTTACTGTGTTGAATCTCGAAATGCGGTCACTCATATAGCTCTCCATACCTTCTAGGAATGCAAAGAAGACTGAACCGTTTCCCAACCAGGTTACGGTTTGGTCTTCTTCTTTTTGGAGTATTTATTATTATGCCGAATCATAAAGTTTCTTAGTATGTAAACGTTGTTTGTGATAGTGGTGGCAAAAGGGCAGGATTAATTTCGTGTATAGGTAATCTTCACGAATTATTAAAGCTGTGCTATGCTTTCGACGGAGGTATAGATAATTGAATAAACCAAACTATTCAGTGACCTATATAAAAAGTGAGAAGGAAAAGGCGATTGAGAAGATAATAAGGATAGCCAGGAAGGAGGGGTGGGATTACGAGGATTTTAGTTACGTCTATCGAAGAGTAAGAGAAAAGCTGGGCTTGAAACCGGGCAAAAAGCCAAAGAGGCTTCCACGGATCCTCTCCGAGGAGAGTTTTAAAAGATTCTATGAAGAGGTGGAGAAAGCGGACAACCTTCGGCATGAGCTCATGTTGAAGCTGCTATTCTATACTGCGGTGCGCAACCAGGAATTGGTGAACATCAGGATGGCCGATGTCTATCTGGATGAAAATAAGATTTTTATAGAGGGGGGAAAGGGCGATAAAGACAGGTATGTGCTTTTCAACCAGGACTTCAAGATGGCCTTGAAGGTTTACATGAAAAATAACCCTAAAAACAGGTATCTATTCCAGACCAGGTTGAATGACAAGTATACAACGAGAAGAATCCAGCAGATAGTCAAATATTACGCGGAGAAAGCGGGGATCAAGGCTACCCCACATACCTTCAGGCATCAGGCCATAACCTGGCTAACCAAAAATGGCTTCAATGATGCCGAGCTTATGCTTATTACCGGTCACAGTTCCAAGGAAAGTTTGAAGATATACCAGCATATATCATTACAGGACGTGGAGAATAAATACCAAAATGCTATGAAAAGGCTGGAGTTCTAGCCAGGGCTATCGGGCATTGTGGCTTTCATACTGTTTAAATTTAAATAAGTTATGGAGAAAACCTATTGGCGGAGACGCTGTTTAATCATCTCCGCAACCTTCTTGTTAAATCCGGGCATCGACGAAATCTCCTGCAGTGAAGCCTCTCTTATTGCCGATAAACTGCCGAAGTGTTTGAGCAGTACTGCCTTTCTCCGTTTTCCGATTCCAGATATGGAGTCCAGTTCCGATTCAAAGGCTCTTTTGGTCCTCAGCCTCTTGTGGTAAGTAATAGCGAAGCGATGAGCTTCGTCTCGGACCCTCATTAGTAGGAATAACTCCTGAGAATTCCGGGAAAGGGAAACGGGGTCTTTTCTTCCAGGAATGTAAATCTTGTCCGGTTCTCCTTCGTCTCTTCCTTTGGCGATGGAGGCTAAGTCTAACTTTTCCCGGAGCCCGATTTCGTCGAGGACTTGATAGGCAATGTTTAACTGTCCTTTTCCTCCATCGATAAGGATAAGGTCGGGAATCTCCCAACCCTCCTGACCGGCCCTGCTTAACCTTCTAAACAGCACTTCATACATCATGGCGTAGTCATTTGCCCCGAGGACCGTTTTTATCTTGAATTTTTTGTACCTTTTCTTTGCCGGTTTGCCGTTTTCGAACCTGACCATCGAAGCTACGGCTTGGTCTCCCTGGATGTTGGATATGTCGAAGCATTCGATGCTCCGAGGGGGTCTGGAAAGGGAGAGGGCGTGCTGAACTTTCTTCAATAGATGATAGCTTTCCTGCCTATCGACGGATTTTCTCTTGAAGCCCTCTTCGGCGTTTCTACTTGCCATCTCCAGGAGTTTTACCTTAAATCCCCGCTCCGGAACAGTAATTCTTACCTTCTTGCCCTGTTTTTCCGAGAACCACTCGGATAAAGCGTTTATTCCCTCAAATTCTAGAGGAATTATGATTTCTTGGGGTATAAAGCGATCTCCCCCGTAAAGCTGGGTGATGAATTCCCGGAGTATCTCCTCATCCTCCCATGTAGCCTTCTCGAAGGAGTACTGGGCTTTGTCGATTATCGACCCGCCTCTGCTGAAGAGAACTACAAACTCTACATACTGACCCTCCCGGTAGAATGCCACTATATCTTTATCCATTAGGCTTGCTGAAATGTGCAGTTGGGTATCTAGGTGTTTTTCCAGGAGTTTAATCTGGTCGCGGTAGTGCGCTGCGTCCTCATACCTAAGCTCCTCTGAAGCTTGACTCATCTTTTCACGGAGAAGTTTTAAAATCTCTTTCCTTTCTCCTCGAAGAAACATCTTGGTTTGTTCGACGATTTCTCCATATTCTTCTTCATCGATCATCCCGGCGCACGGTCCCGAGCAGAGTTTCATGAAGTAATTAAGACAGGGCCTCCCGGAATGGCGCTTGAATTTTTCTTCGGTACAATCCCGCAGGGGGAAGATTCGGTGAATAAGCCGTTTGGTTTGTCTCAATGCCTGGGCAGAGGCAAAAGGGCCGAAATATAAAGCCCCGTCTTTCAATATTCGCCGGGTGTATGTAAGCTTTGGAAACCTTTCTCTGGAATCAAGGCGCAAGGAAGAATAGTTTTTATCGTCTTTCAAACGGATGTTGTATTTAGGTTTGTTTTTCTTGATTAAGGAGTTCTCCAGCATCAGGGCTTCGCGCTCGGTCTGGGTGACTAAGTAATCGATGTCTTTTACCTCACGCATCAGATAGGGTATTTGTGGTCTTAGCTCATTGTCCAGGCTCTGATGAAAGTAAGAG
Source organism: Thermodesulfobacteriota bacterium (assembly GCA_035559815.1). Classification (NCBI taxonomy): domain Bacteria; kingdom Pseudomonadati; phylum Thermodesulfobacteriota; species Thermodesulfobacteriota bacterium. The sequence goes on along the minus strand of DATMAT010000012.1, from coordinate 31,183 downwards.
CGCAGCCGGACTCTCAGGTTTTTAGCTTTCCCGATGTAGATTGACTTCCCTTTCTCGTCTTTCAGCAGGTATACACCGGGGGAGGAAGGAATAGAGTCTAACTCTTCTTTCATAGAATTCATTAAAGATATATTGTAAAGGATGGAAATTTTATATCCAAAAAAGTGGTGAAGATGTGCTCTCTAGGCATTTCTCATAATCTAGAAAAAATTTCTCCTAATCCGATTGACCAGGGTTATAATTAATTGAATTACTTCATATCAAACCATGGTGGGGTAATAATAGATGATTAAGACCATACTTCCCGCGGATGATATTTTGAAGTCTTGAATTTCTCCACACGGCGTCTAATACTATACGTGCTTCCTGGTATTCTTTCGATGTAAGCTATGAATTTATTTAAGGTTAAGTTTTTTCGAGCATGAACGACAAAACGGCCCGTGATATCGTAAAGGCTTTTGCCGAAGTCCTGGACAGGGATGATTTAGAACCATTGGATTCGGTGCCTTCGGCCCTCCCGGAGTCCCTTCTGCGATATCCTAAAAACTTAATTAGGCGTTCTATCGCATTGCTTTTGCTGGAAGAAACAGATATGGATAGAAGACAGATACTCGAAGAGAGTTATCTATTCTTGGATAATTTTATTTCTGACCAGGACTATAAGTTGTTTTATTTCTACGACAAATCAACAGATGATATTGCTCAATCCCAAAATCTGGAAAGAAAACCGTTAAATCTGCCGTCCAAAGCCGAGGTCATGAAGAAGGCTCAGCGTACTAACCAGCGCCTAAGGGAGAGATGGGAACAGGCGCTGGAAGAGATAAAAGTCTTTAGGCGTATTATGGGGTTGCCTGATGATTTGAGTGACCTGATTAGCCGGGTTTCCTGATATGGTCGATACTAGGCAGTTTTCGTTATAATCGAGGCGGGTGGTTTTAGAAATCATCTCAAACCCTAAGACTTTTAATAAAAAGGTAATTTCTGAAGTTGATTATAGCTCCGCTCTTTTGTAGGTTTGAGAGAATACATATGGATTTCAAACTACAAGGCGACCTGATATCAGTTAACCGCTTATTATCTTAATGCACCCCGGCTGGAGTCCCTAATTCCAAAGGTAGAAGCTTTCCTTTGGGGGTTGGTCAGTCGGTGGGAAGTCAATTCAAACCAGATAGACGCGTAGGCTGTAAGAAGGTTGTGTATCGCCCTTATCCACCCCTTAACTATGACGTGACCGGCGATTTATACGCTCCTTATCACCGTATTAGGGTAATTAAAAGGTAGGTAGCGGTAAATGGAGTCTTGTTATTTACCTTTAAACGTATTAAAATGGTAAAACTGGCCCGAATTAACAACGATTACCGGCGGAGCTAATCGATAAGATGTCGTCCTACCACAGTTTAAAAACATACGAAGATGCGGCTAGGCGATTCTTGAACGACATAGAAGGTCATCCCGGCCTGAAAGACCGGGGAGAGGGAAGGACCGGTGCTGAATGGTGTTTTGACTCTGAGGTCAACATAGCCGCTTACCGGGTTGGAAAAGAAGGGTTCGTCTTAGCTGAGTGTGGAAAATGGCCAAGCCTGATGGGTTTTAGAAATCCGACCCGGTTTTTGTACCATGTTAGATGCTCAAAAGACGCCGACCGCTTTGCAATTATACCAATTGACCTGAATGGCTGGCCAAGAATCGTGGCTAAGGCCAAAAAAATAACCGAGGTTAAAATTGACCTCAGCTCTCCCAATAAGGAATTTATCGAAAGGATAATAAGATTATTATTTGCCAAGGTAAGGGATGAAATTGCGCTTCGTGGTAGACTGAGGCCGGTTGATATTAATGCGGATGGTAATTAAGGATTAGATATTAAAGCGCACTTCTGTGCTTTTTGCCGACCGGGTACTTTGGAAATCCAACCCTGTGTCCGGGTCTTCGGCAACCGGAAGGATTAAAAGCAGGGACGGTAGTTAGTAAACCTGTAATCAAGTGGTACATCATACTCAGTCGGGTTATTAAAAGCCTTAACATCTTTTAAATATACGGCTGATGAGATGCTCGTTTCATTGTTGACCTAACGCTTTAGTCCTGGCGGTTCAATTTTTGTTGTATCTTGAAGGAGGGATGGGAGGAAATGCCTATAAAGATAGCCGGTATAACTCTTTACGAGCTCAAAGAGATCTCGGAAAAACTCAAGGGAAAAGTAACTTCGAGGACGCTCAGAAATTATATTAAGCAGCGTAAACTCAGAGCCAAGAAGGTCGCGGGAAGATGGTATGTTTCGGATGTGGCTTTGAGGGAGTATTTTAACGTCGGAGAGAGCCAAAAAGGAAGGAAGAAATGATTTGACTAAAGTACGAAAATTCTTGAGTAGACTGAGTATATTCACTGGCTCGATGATATGGTTTTAAATAGGGTTCCTTGAATAGTCTGAAATTATCCTTGTTTATTCCTTTTTGCGGGAACTATAACAAATATGCGCATACGATCATTTTGCTAACTTGTTTGAAGGTGTTCTTTTAATGCGGCGGCGTTGTTGAAATTAGGGTCCTTTGCCGGGAAAAGAAATATGATAAATTGGATTAATGTCCAGCCTTTCAAATATATATATAGCGAAAGGGAATACCATATTAACCATAACTGCCCTAAAACAATGAACTCACTATTGACAAACCGGAGTAAATTAAATAAAGTGGATTCCTAACTTGTTCATAATTATTCAGAATTTAAGGTGACTTAAGATGAAAAGATCAGAGCTGGAAAAAGAATTGGCCGATAAATTCAATCTTCAGCCCCAACAGTCGGAACAGATTATTAACACTATTATTGAATATATGACCGAGGTGCTGCAAAGCGGCGACAGGATCGAAATCAGAGGCTTTGGCAGCTTCTTTACAAAGGGCTATAAACCGTACAGTGGTAGGAACCCAAGAACGGGTGAGGCAATAGAGGTTCCATCCAAGAAGCTACCTCATTTCAGGCCCAGCAAGGAACTGATCAAGAAGTTGAATGAGGATGAGAGCGCTTAACTTGATTTAGTTTCCTTGGCAATATCCGTTGTTAGTTAACTCTCGACGATAAAAAGTTATCTAATTTTTCCAACAGCGTTTCGCCCAATTTTGACAACTCTATAGTTTCGTATAGGATTCTATCATAGTATGGCGATTCTAAGAATTCTCACTTATCCTGACCCAAAACTGAGAAAAAAATCTGCCCCTGTAGAAAAGATAGACGGTGAAATTGAAAAACTACTCGACGATATGGCAGAAACCATGTACGATGCGCCGGGTATAGGACTGGCTGCCCCTCAGGTTGGTGTCAATCTAAGGGTATGTATTATAGACATTTCTCCCAGGGAAGAGGGTTCCCCTGGTCTTATAGAACTCATAAACCCGGTGATTTTGTCCGCCGAGGGTGAACAGATTGCGGAGGAGGGTTGTTTGAGTATCCCCGGATTCTTGAGCGATGTTAAAAGGAAGGCGCGAGTAAAGGTTCGGGCGGTTGATAGAAAAGGAGAGCGGTTAGAGATAGATGGAACTGGCCTTCTTGCTCGTGCTTTGCAGCATGAGATAGACCATCTGGACGGGGTGCTTTTCATTGACCGGCTGGGAAAGCTAAAGAGGGAGCTTCTCAAGAAAAAAATAGAAAAGGCTTTTGGAAAAGAGGGTTATGCTGCCTTTTGAACCTTCCCGGATTTAATACATTCAGTGCAGACCCTTATTCTTCTTACCTCACCGCTCTGGAGACGTGCTTTAATCTTCCTTAAATTTATGTTCCAGCGTCTTTTGGTTCTGTTGTTTGCGTGGCTTACATTATGTCCATAAAGCGGTTTTTTCCCGCATATTACACAAACCTGGGCCATATCCTATTTTCCGTCCTTATCATTTAAAGTAGCTTGAATATACCTAGGGAAATAGGCTATTTCAAGCTGGTGAGGTATCATAGCTTTTCTTTCCTGGACAATGCAGCAAGCATTACTTAGAATAAAAATCAACATGCCGTCCAAGCTATCTGAAGAGATATCGCCATTCTTCGTCATGGATGTATTGGAGCGGGCCAAAGAGATCGAGGCCCAGGGAGGGAGAGTTGTTCACTTTGAGGTAGGGGAACCAGATCTCCCGACTCCTGGAATAATCTGTGATGAAGCTATAAGGAGTATCAGGGAGGGGGACACCAAGTACACCTCGAGCTTGGGAATTTCCGAGCTTAGGGAGGCGATTTCTTCTGACTACAGAGAAAACTACGGGGTCGAAGTCTCCCCGGGAACGGTCATCGTTACCATGGGTAGCTCTCCCGCTTTATTCTTGGCAATGGCATCGCTTTTAAACCCTGGGGACGAGGTCATAATTACCGACCCTCATTATGCCTGTTACCCCCAGATTATAAAAATCGCCGGGGGGGTGCCTAAACCGGTAAGAATCTACGAAGAAGAGGGTTACCAGATTGACCTGAATAGGGTAAAAAAGGCAATCTCCAGAAGGACGAAGGCCATATTGATCAATTCTCCATCAAATCCAACCGGGGTGGTTCTAGAGCCGGATTTAATGAGGGAAATATCGGAGCTGGGCTTATACTTAATCTCCGACGAGATATATCACGGACTGGTTTATGATGGAGTAGAACATTCGGCCTACGAATTTACGGACAAGGCATTTGTAGTTAATGGATTTTCTAAGCTGTACCGTATGACTGGGTGGCGGCTCGGGTACCTAATTGTGCCTCCCGATTTTATTCGTCCGATTCAGAAGCTCCAACAGAACCTTTTCATCTCCCCTAATCCGTTTGTCCAGAGGGCAGGGATCTTGGCTTTGCATAGTGCTAAGGCTAAAGTGAAAGAGGTAGTCAAGATCTTCGGTGAAAGAAGAGACAGGATGATGGAAGGGTTAAGGGAGCTTGGCTTCGAAATACGCTATGAACCCCGTGGGGCGTTCTACTTGTTTGTCAATACTGAAAAGTTGGGTAATAGTTCCTATCGGTTAGCCTTCGATATACTGGAAAAAGCCCATGTAGCGGTAACGCCAGGGATTGATTTCGGACAGGGGGGAGAGGGTTATTTGAGGTTTTCCTATGCTAACTCGTCCGAAAATATAGACGAGGGAATAAGAAGACTAAGAATATACTTGGATGGAAAGACAGTATAAAGACGTTAAATGAACCTGATCTCCATAGACGAAGTAGATATCAAGGAAAAACGCTTATTCATTAGGGTTGATTTCAACGTTCACCTGACAAAAGAAGGGGGGTATTTGGATGAGGCCAGAATACGGGCAGCGCTTCCTACTATACGACACGCCCTAAGGGAGAAGGCTAGGGTAATAATAGCCTCGCACTTGGGAAGGCCCGGAGGAAGACCAAATCCAAAACTATCGCTAGAACTGGTGGGAAGAAAACTATCGGAGATTCTCGACGGGGAGGTGTTTTTCCCGGAAGATAGTGTAGGAGATGCGGTGAAGAAGGTGGCCACAGATATGCCTCCGGGCAGCGTCATGCTGCTGGAAAATCTCCGGTTTCATAAGGGGGAAGAGGAAAACGACCCCCGATTTGCCAAGAAACTCGCCGGGGTTGCAGATATTTATGTGAACGAAGCCTTCTCTATGTCGCATCGATCCCATGCCTCGGTTGTTGGTATTCTGGACTTTTTTCAAACTGCTTGCGTCGGGCTTGAGTTTAAAAAGGAGATTGAAAATTTAGGACGTCTTGTCTATAACTTCTCTCGTCCATTTGTTGCCGTATTTGGTGGCCGAAGCGCTCCGGAAAAAATTCCCATAATGGAGAGCATGCTGGATAGGTTAGATACAATTCTAATCGGTGGAGCGGTGTCTAATACCTTCCTGAAGGCTTTGGGAAGGCAGCTCGGAAAGTCGGTTACCGATCAAATAGCTTTGTATAGTGCGGCTAAGCTGGTTTCTTCGGCCTCAGCGCGTAATATAAGGTTAGTTCTTCCAGATGACCTAGTTCTAATAGAAGGTGATTTGAAGAGTTACTCTAATTCTTTTATAATGTCAGGGAATATAGTTCCAGGAGATGCTACTGTCGTTGACTTGGGGCCGAATACACTAGATTCGTTTACTTCTAGAATTCTCAAGGCGAAGACGATATTCTGGAATGGGCCAGTAGGAATTTACGAAAATGATGAATTTGCGAAGGGAACCGCAGCCGTAGCAAAGGCCATAGCCGCCTCCGGTGCTTTCAGTGTGGCGGTGGGGTGGGACACAATTATGGCAATAAAAAAAACGGGTTATGAAGATAAAATTTCGTTCCTGTCGAGGGGTGGTAAGGCTGCTTTAGAGTTTATCCAGGGCAAAAGACTCCCAGCTCTAGAAGCTCTAGAAAGAAAGTTCAAATGAGGAAAAAGCTAATAGTTGCCAACTGGAAGATGAACATGCGAAGAAGGGAGGCAATGGCACTGGCAGAAAATATGGTCGAACTGCTTTCTGATTTATTAGGTCGAGTGGATGTGGTGTTGGCTGCCCCATATATCTCTCTCGATGTAGTGGGTCGAGTAATCCGAGAGACGCCCATGGAACTAGGTGCGCAAAATGTATTCTGGGAGGCCTGGGGTGCTTTTACTGGCGAAATTTCGCCTTACATGCTCACCGATATTGGATGTAGATGGGTAATAATTGGTCATTCGGAGAGGCGAAACCTGCTGAATGAGACTGATGAAATGGTGCAAAGGAAGATTAAGATGTCCCTCGAGGCTGGTCTTATTCCCATAGTTTGCGTTGGTGAGAATATACTGGAGAAGGAACAAGGGAATACTATAGAAGTCATCGAGAGACAAATAGGAAATGCGCTTTATGGTATAGGATTTATCGATTCGGATGAGCTTGTGATTGCTTATGAACCGGTTTGGGCAATAGGGACCGGGAATAATGCCACTCCGGAGGAGATAGAGCATGTTCATGGAGTTATTCGTGAGATATTGGGCAGAATTCTCGGGGAGATTGCAGGCGAGGTAAGAATTCTTTATGGCGGTAGCGTCAACCCGGATAACATAGGGGAGATCCTAGCAGTAGAAAACACTGATGGGGCTTTGGTAGGGGGGGCAAGCCTTAGGGCGGATTCTTTTGCAAAAATAGTTCAAATAGCAGGAGAGTAAAGTGGACATAATCTTTAGTGTGGTGAAGGCTATTCACATTCTTGTGAGCATACTTCTCATCATAACCGTGCTTCTTCAGCCTGGTAAAGGGGATATCGGATCGGTATTTGGTGGAACAACCGAATCGATTTTTGGTGCAAGCGGTGCAGTTCCATTTCTCACCAAGGTAACTAGGGTCCTTGCGGTTCTTTTCATTATTTCTTCGTTGACTCTTGGCTATTTTTCTACACAAGGCATCAAGTCGTCGGTGGTCAAGGAGCAGACACCCGTATCAGTCGAGCAGAAATCCGAGGCCGAGTCCAGGGGAGATATGCAGAATCCTTCCGAGGCTACTTCTACCAAGCCGGAAGGAATTAAAGAATCGGACGTACCTCAAAAGCAAGATAAGATTCAGGAACCCGATTCGGAGAGTAAATAAAGCGACAATTAAATAAAATACATACTGTAATTCTCGATTAAAAGAGATATAAGGGTTAGAAGAAACCCTATTAGCGGTTACTTGCATCTAAGGCTGGCATTATGTATTTTTATCATTACTGACTCCAGGAGGTGCTTTAAGTATGGCCTATATAATTGCAGAGCCGTGCATAGGTGTGAAGGATAAGGCCTGTGTAGAAGCTTGCCCCGTGGACTGCATATACGAAGGAGAGGACCAACTTTTTATTCATCCGGATGAGTGCATAGATTGCGGTGCTTGTGTTGACCCATGCCCTGTAGATGCAATATATCACGAGGATGAGCTTCCGGATAAGTGGAAACAGTTTATAGAGAAGAATAAAAGCTTCTTTGATGGAAAGACCGGTCTTACCCCGGCACGAAAAGATTAACCCTGCAATTCGGTAATCCCCATCTTATTTAGCTGAGAAAAATAGTGCTTATTGCCATTTATTAGCAAGGTAGGATATCTTATTGCTACATCTCCTATCTTGGTTTTTCTGACCGTATGAAGAAGTATTCGGGGATTTTAAAGTTGGACAAAGGGAAAACACCTTCTGGGAATGAGAGCGTAGATACCAGAAGAAAAAACTAGAACATCTAATTACCATTTTTCAGTATGAATATAGGAATGCTAAGTGTCATTTGAATTTTACGAATTCTTTGGAGCTACTCATCGGTTGTATTTTATCTGTGCAGTTGGCATAGAATTTATGAAGAGGCGTTATAACTCTTATAGCAATTATCTAAAAGAGAGATTCGGTTGTCGGGTTCAGAAAGTCTCGGTGGACATGGGCTTTACCTGTCCAAATAGGGACGGTAAGGTAGCACGAGGGGGATGTATTTATTGCAACAACGAAAGCTTTGTTCCCCCTTATGCACGAAGCCGTTTTTCAATGGACTATCAGATTGAAACGGGGATGGAATATCTGCGAAGAAGATTCAAGGCCCAGAAATTCATAATTTACTTTCAGGCTTATACAAACACTTATACTAGTGTTGATAGACTAGAAAAGCTTTACTGTGAAGCGCTCAAGCATGATGACGTTGTAGGACTGACCATAGGTACCAGGTCAGACTGTATAGACCGAGAAAAGATTGAGCTGTTGGAGAATCTAGCCAGGGATTTTTTTATAACATTGGAATATGGAATCGAGTCGGTGTACGATAAAAGCCTACGCTTTATGAACCGGGGGCATGATTATCAATCGGTAATCGATGCGATTGGACTGACTAAAGACCGAGGAATATACATAGGTGCACACATAATACTTGGTTTGCCGACCGAGAGTGAAGATGAGATGATCAGGACTGCCGGCGAGGTCTCAAAACTAGACATAGATTTTATCAAGATTCATAACTTGCACATAATCAAAAATACAGCGTTAGCTGGAATGTACTCCAAAAGGCCGTTTCGTCTCTTTAGTTATGAAGAGTATCTCGATTTTATCTCTCGTTTTCTTGAGCGATTATCACCCCAAATTGTAGTGGAAAGGCTCTTTACCGATACCCCCAAAGATCTTCTTATAGCTCCTCTTTGGAATAAATCCCATAACGATATAATGCGCGGAATCGAAATGGAACTGGAGAAGAGAGACACATATCAAGGAAGACTGTTTAAACGGCAAACCTAGCAATGTCTTGACTCCGTGCCATTTAAGTTGAATCATCGTTGCGATGGATGACCTGAAATATTGGATTGCGCTCAGGCTAGTACCCAATGTAGGTGAAGTTCTATTCAAGAATCTTGTCCTGAAATTTGGGACACCTGGGAATGTTTTTGAGGCTAAGCCGGCTGAACTTCAGACGGTAGATGGGATAGGGGAAAAGACAATACGGGCTATCAGAAATTTCAGGGAATGGGATAGGGCCGAGAACGAAGTCTCAAAAATTAAGAATCTAGGTTTCAAGCTCATACCTTTGACTGATTCAAAGTATCCCCCAAACCTTTTTAACATTTATAATCCTCCACCGTTTCTCTACGTAAAGGGAGATATCTTGCCAGGGGATGATATGGCGATAGCTATCGTTGGAACTAGGGTTCCGGATAGATACGGGAGATTTGTTACTGATAACCTGGCGGAAGAGCTGGCTGCTAGGGGGGTTACCATCGTGAGTGGAATGGCCCGCGGGATCGATTCAATAGCTCATGCTGGGGCATTGAAAAGAGGGGGAAGGACTTTATCTGTTTTAGGTTCAGGTCTGGACGTTATCTACCCTCCTGAAAATAAGAGACTATACGATGCTATATCAAAACAAGGGGCAGTTATATCGGAATTACCTATTGGAGCTACTCCTGATTCCTTGAATTTCCCCAAGAGAAATAGAATAATAAGTGGCCTATCTTTGGGTGTTGCCGTTATTCAGGCTTCGGATAAGAGTGGTTCTCTAATCACTGCTACTTTTGCCATTGAACAGAATAGAGAGGTATTTGCGGTTCCCGGAAACATTGGGACTAAGCTGAGCCAAGGAACTAATAAACTTATAAAAAGGGGCGCTAAATTGGTTGAGTCCGTCGAAGACATATTGGTTGAGATAGAGTCTTTAAGAAGACTCCCAACACACCAATCATCGAAAGAAAGTGACGCTCACTTCTCTGAACTGAGTAGGGAAGAGGGGTTGATATGTTCGGTAATAAAAGATAAGCCTCTTCATATTGACAAAATTACACAACTAGCCGGCATTGATTCGGCAAGAGCACTTTCCGTGCTTTTATCTTTGGAGCTTAAGGGGCTAATAGTGCAGATGCCTGGGAAGATTTTTAAGACCAGGAACCTGAAGTAGCCCGAGTATAACTTTAGTCTAATTCTCAAACTAACTAAAGTCTGTTGACTTTTGTTTGGTTTTGCATTTTAATTAAGATAAAAGTTAGAAATTACTTATCACTAAGGGAGGTTGGATTACAATATGTTGCCAGAAGGGGCGCTCACACTCACTGATATATGCGATGAACCAAAATGGTATGCTGTACATACTAAAAGCCGTCACGAAAAAGTTGCCGAGGTGTCGCTGAAAAATAGAGGTATTAATGTGTTTCTGCCGTTGAGGGAAGTTCTTTCGCAATGGAAAGACCGCAAGAAGATAATAAATATTCCCCTTTTCCCGTCTTACCTATTTGTGAGAGTGGGTCTGAGTGATATTCAAAATGTAATGTATACTAAGGGTGTTTTGAGGCTGGTTGGATGTAATGGTACTCCAGTGCCGGTCCCGACAGAGCAGATTGAAGCTGTGATTAAGGTGGTTCAAAACAAACTAAAGTATGATCCTTATCCTTATTTGGATGTGGGAAGAGACGTCCTAATAAAAAGAGGACCGTTACAGGGCATAGTAGGTAAAATAGTGGATAAGAAGAAGTCGGCCAGGCATACGCTCATAATTTCCATAGACCTAATAAAGAGGTCAGTTTCGATAGAAGTTGATGTTTTAGACATAGAACCACTCTAGGGAACCCTAGGTGTTTTGAACCAAGGGAGATAAAACATGAAAGTTAAAAACTCGGATTATATCGATAAAGATAGCGACATTATAAAGGTAGTGGTGGCTTGTTATTATCCTCTACTGAGGGAGGGCATATCAAAGATAATCGAAGACGATAAAAATATAGAAATTGTAGATAGGGTTTCGAATCTACTAGATTTGGTTCAATCATGTGAAGATTGCAAGTTTGATATTTTACTCCTTGACGTCGATCTTAAGGGGTTAAACCTCACCAAGATCCTTCAGTTATTGAAGAAGAATAAAAACGCTAAAGTGGTTTTGATTGTCGATAATGATTATAACGAAAACACGCTAATAAGCGCTATTCGGTCGGGCGTAAGGGGATATATACTAAAAAATACTGAGTCTAAGCACCTCACTAAAGCCATCAAGTCGGTGCACGACGGGGAACTTTGGGTGGAGAGAAAAATGATGCTAAAAGTGTTAGAGGCTTTTTCTTCTTCTCCCAAGGGTAAAGGTAGAAAGAGGAAAAGCCCAATTTATGACCTTACCGAGACTGAGGCTAAAATTGTGAAGTTAGTATTGAACGGTCTTAGCAACAGAGATATAGCTAAGGATCTGTATCTGAGCGAGAAAACGGTTAAGTTCCACCTATACAAGATTTTTAAGAAGCTTTCTGTTAAGAATAGGTCAGAGCTTATACTGTATGGTTTTAGAAACGGATTTGTAAGCTAGTTTGCGACCGTCCGATGGCGTGTTTTGGTAGTTCATCCTCCCATGCCCCCTAGTTTCTAGAACATCGAAGTAGGTGTTGATAAACTGCTGGTCAAGTCGGCTTACCAGATTCCAATACAGACCAGCGCTTTTGGAAAAGGTGATCGTTAATTACCGACTATAGTTATATAGTTTTTCAAACCAAAGTTATATAGTGTACCATTGATCATACTTCTTTTTTTATAATCAATTCAACTAAAGTCCAATTGATTTGGTCATATGACAGTGAGATAAATATATCTAAGTTTGGACTGAGGTCAGAATTCACTGTAAGTGAAACGCGGGAGCTTATGAATATATCACGAATCATTGGTTTAATTCTCGGGTTAATATCTACAAGGTTCATATTGCCAATTCTCAATCCTATGTCGGTTAAAGCTGGGATAAAACCTGCTTATTCAGGCTCTAGGGAGAAGAAATGCCGGATTACAGAAGGATAATTTTAGCGTGCGAGTATGCTTTAGATCGAGAAGCTCTTTCTAACATACTAACTTCTGAGGACGACTTAGAAATAGTGGCTCAACTCTCCAGGGCTAGAGATATTGAAAAACTTATCCTTAGTAAAATCAAAGCCGACCTTTTGATTTTAGACCTAGATATGCCTTATTTGGATTTGCTGGGCACGTTGCGGTTGATAAGGGAAAAAACACCCGCTTTAATAGTACTTTTACTAGTTGAAAGGTACGATGAGGATAGGATTATAGAAGCTATATGTGCGGGGTCTTTGGGATATATACTTAAAACTGCCAGTGCATCTGAGTTGATTAGGTCGATTAGAGCTTTAACTAATGGTGAAGCTTGGATTGAAAGAAAAATCATGGCCAAGGTCATTTCTAAATTTTCTCATCCCGTAAGTAATTCTATACCAGTAGTTCAAGGCTTGTAGGTAGTTTTGCGAGACCTGTTTCGCTGGAGGTAAGTTGAAGTGTGCGGAATAGTTGGCTATATAGGAAACAACGATGCTGTACAAATACTCCTAAGCGGACTCAGAAGGCTGGAGTACAGAGGATATGACTCAGCAGGAATGGCTTTTTACGAGAATGGCAATATTGTTTTGAAGAAAACCGTGGGGAAGTTGTCTAACCTCGAATCCGCTCTCGGAAATCAAGGCTATAAAAGCCACATTGGAATTGGCCATACCCGTTGGGCCACGCATGGAAAGCCTACGGAGATAAATTCACACCCACATTCGGATTGCCACGGCAGACTTATGGTCGTGCATAACGGCATTATCGAGAATTATGCTCTATTGAAGAAGGTGCTGATTTCTGAAGGTCACATTTTTAGGTCGGAGACGGATACTGAGGTTATTGCTCATCTTATCGAAAGGTACCTGGACAATGGTAATTTATCTGAGGCGGTAAGGAGGGCGTTAAGTGAGATAGAGGGAACTTATGCCATCGCAGTTATAAGTAGTATTGACCCGGACAGCATTATCGCAGCGAGGAAGGGTAGCCCTCTAATAATCGGACATGGAGAGAAAGAATGGATGGTTGCGTCGGATATACCAGCTATCCTGAACATTACCAAGAATGCCATATTTGTTAATGATAATGAATTGGTAGTTCTTCGTGAAGATGGAACTGAGATAATAGATATGTCTAGCGGCGAACAAAGGGAAAAAAGAATTTATGAAATACCATGGGACTTAGAGCTTGCCGAAAAAAATGGCTATCCTCACTTCATGCTAAAGGAGATTCACGAACAACCCCAAGCTGTTAAAAGTACCTATGCCGGGAGATTAGTAACAGATGAAGCAGACATGATTCTGGAAGAAGCTAATTTATCCCCGGAAGGACTTAAGAAGATATCTAGGATTCACATTGTATCGTGCGGGACTTCTTGGCACGCCTCACTGGTTGGGAAATTTATGATTGAAACCCTAGCCCGTATACCGGTGGAAGTGGACTTGGCCTCAGAATTTAGGTACAGAGCTCCTTTTGTCGACCACAATACCTTAACTATCGGTATAACCCAGTCTGGGGAAACTGCAGATACGATCGGAGCAATAAGAAAGGCCAAGGAAGAAGGCTCGCGTATTCTCACAATATGCAATGTTGTAGGAAGTAGTGCCACAAGAGAAGCAGACGGCGTAATATACACCCATGCCGGACCGGAGATCGGAGTAGCATCCACGAAGGCTTTTACGTCCCAACTAGTCGCCTTATATCTACTGGCAATTCGCTTGGGAAGGGCAAAGGATTTGATATCCCATGATGGTTTTTCTACGATGGCGGAGGAGTTAACTACTATTCCCAAAAAAATTGAGGCAATACTCGATAGGGAACAAGAGATTAAAAGACTTGCCGATCTTTACTGGGAAAAACGGGACTTTTTCTTTCTGGGAAGGGGAATTGTGTATCCTATCGCTTTGGAAGGGGCACTCAAATTGAAGGAAATATCATACCTCCATGCAGAAGGCTACGCCGGCGGTGAGATGAAGCATGGACCTATCGCTCTTGTTGATAAAGATATGGTTGTGATTGCTCTTGTTCCTCGTAATTCTGTTTATGAGAAGATGTTAAGCAACATAGAGGAAGTAAAAGCCAGAGACGCTAAAGTCATTGCCATAACCGATGAAGATTGTGGTGAAATCGGACAGAAAATAGACCATGTTTTTTACTTGCCCAAAACTAATGATTTTCTTACTCCTGTTCTCTATACGATACCCCTTCAGCTTTTTGCTTATTTTATGGCCAGAAAAAGAGGGTGCGATATAGACCAGCCGAGAAACCTAGCTAAGAGCGTCACCGTCGAGTGATTAAAGGGGATTATTAGAGGGGATTAGTATATAATTAATACTTTTGACTGTTCATTTTAAATATGTAAGCCTAAGGTATTACATAATCACCAATTTAAAACTTTTCTGGATGATTTACCTAACTAAAGTCCAATTGATAATTATCCGGGGTATATTACTTCTTTAATTATTCACCTTAAGATACCGCTCCGCAGTATTTCAGCTATGTAAGTGAAGGTGCGGAGCTTTGAATTTAGCGGAGAAACCGTGATAATTTTTATTCAGTTGAATATAACGCAGTGTAAAGTTCTTTATGATTGTGGCATTAGTTTTGCTCAATATTAAGTTAAATTCAAGGCAGTAGGAGGGATGCATAATGAATATCGGTATAATAGGAACCGGGTATGTAGGGTTGGTGACGGGGGCCTGCTTCGCGGAAAGCGGGAATAATGTGACATGTGTTGATATCGATGAGGAAAAGATCAAAAGTCTAGTCCGGGGTAGCGTCCCCTTTTATGAACCCGGTCTCGAAGAGCTAGTCAGGAGGAATGCAAAGGAAGGCCGTTTGAGTTTTACTACTGACATCAAAGAGGCTATACAAAAATCCTTCATTGTATTTATTGCAGTTGGTACTCCACCAAATGGCGATGGCTCTGCAGATATAGGTGCGGTATTAGAAGTGGCACGAGTAATAGGAGAGAGCTTGAATGATTACAAAATCATCGTCACCAAGAGCACTGTTCCTGTAGGAACGACAGAAAAGGTTCGTGATGTTATAAGAGGGGTAACCGATATTGAATTTGACGTAGCTTCAAACCCTGAGTTTCTGAAAGAAGGGGCCGCCGTCGAGGATTTTATGAAGCCGGACCGGGTTGTAATTGGGACGGACAAGGCATCTGTCGCTGCAGTTCTCAAAGAACTATATTCTCCATTCATCAGGACAAGTAACCCGGTTATTAGTGTGAGTATAAGATCTTCGGAGTTAGCCAAGTATGCAGCAAACGCCATGCTTGCGAGCAGGATTTCCTTCATGAACGAGATAGCAAATCTCTGTGAGCTGTTAGGAGCGGATGCCTCGGAGATAAGAGTAATAATAGGTTCAGATGCCCGAATAGGAAATTCTTTTCTTTTCCCTGGTGTTGGATATGGCGGATCTTGTTTTCCCAAAGATGTCAAAGCACTGATTAAGACTGCGGAGAAACTTGATTATGACCTTAAAATATGCAGGGTAACGGACGAGGTTAATATGATGCAGAGGGAGGTGTTCTGGAGAAAGATAAAAATGCATTTTAAGGGAGAGTTAAAGGGGAAGAAATTAGGGATCTGGGGACTTTCTTTTAAGCCAAAAACGGATGACCTGAGGGAGGCCCCATCACTTTTTGTCATAGATAAGCTGCTATCTTTTGGGGCGGAGGTTCATGTGCATGACCCAGTAGCAATGGAAAAGGCCAGAGAATATTTGGGGGATAGAGTCGAATATGCTAGGTCAAATTATGATGTTTGTTCTGGAGCGGATGCCCTAGTTATTCACACGGAATGGAATGAATATAGACAACCCGATTTTGAAAAAATGAAGAAGCTCATGAAGTCGTCGGTGATATTCGATGGTAGGAACCTTTATAATCCCAAGAGGTTGGAGATCATGGGATTTCAATATTACGGAGTTGGAATAGGAAATGTTGTAAGTTAGGTTATGTATTAGATAACAAAAAACACTGGGAATTCATATGGAGCATACGAGATTAAACGAACCTTGGAGAATCGTGGTTACCGGCGGGTCCGGCTTTCTGGGATGCCATTTGTGTTACAAACTGGTAGAAATGGGTCACCAGGTAGTTTGCATCGATAATCTTATTACTGGAAACGCTGATAACGTGGCTAGTTTAATGGGAAACGAACGGTTTAAATTCATAAATTATGATGTAACCAATTTTATTCATATCGATGGACATGTAGATGCCGTACTCCATTTTGCCTCCCCGGCAAGCCCCATAGATTACCTGGAATTCCCAATACAGACTCTGAAAGTAGGTGCTTTGGGTACGCATAAAACCCTTGGGCTGGCCAAATCTAAAGGGGCAAGATATCTACTGGCAAGCACATCGGAAGCCTATGGAGATCCGCTGGTAAACCCACAACCCGAGCACTATTGGGGAAACGTTAATCCGGTAGGCCCGAGAGGGGTTTATGATGAAGCTAAACGCTTTGCAGAGGCTATTACCATGGCCTATCATAGGTATCATGGCTTAGATACCAGGATAGTGAGGATATTCAACACCTATGGACCGCATATGAGGCCAAACGATGGAAGGGTTGTCTCGAACTTTATAGTCCAGGCTTTGAGGGAAGAGCCTTTGACTGTGTACGGTGACGGGAAACAAACCCGGAGTTTTTGCTATATATCGGACATGGTTGAGGGAATAGTTAGGCTTTTATTCGCGGAACCGGATAACCCTGGACCAGGGAATTCAAGTGATGGACAGAATTCGATACACTATCCGGTAAACATTGGAAACCCAATTGAACTTACGGTTCTCGATATCGCCAACATGATTCTGGGCTTGACAAAAAGTAGAAGCAAAATTGAGTTTAAGCCATTGCCCGTGGATGACCCCCGGGTTCGAAGGCCTGATATCACCAAAGCTATGACCCTTCTCGGCTGGGAACCCAAGGTCAGCATCGAAAAGGGTTTGTCTGAAACAATCAGATATTTTAAGGATATATTATTTCCCAAAGCTTGAATCCGGGTACAGAGTCATTCCATCACTCAATCCCTTTTAATGTTGGAAATTAGTAGACGCTGGCCGAAGGCTGAAGTTTTGACACTGCCTTTTTTGAATATTTGCAAAACAGCTTATTTATTAGGGACTGATGAAAAGAGACTTGGTTCAGTTATCGAGAAGTTCTTACGATATGGTTGTAGTGGGGGGAGGAATCTTCGGTATTTGCGCTGCTTGGGAGGCTGCGTCGCGGGGTTTATCCGTTGCGCTGGTAGAAAAAGGTGATTTTGCTGGCGCAACCTCGGCAAATTCATTCAAGATTGTGCATGGGGGAATACGATACCTTCAGCACGCCGATATCAAACGGGTACGCGAATCCTGCAAAGAACGAACTACGCTCCTGCGCATCGCTCCTCACCTTGTGCGTCCTCTTCCAATAGTCATGCCAACTTATGGTCACGGCTTACAGGGCAAAGAAATATTAAACATTGGTTTACTTCTGTATGATCTTCTCACCTTTGACCGGAACCGAGGAGTCAATGATCCGGGACGGCATATACCCAGGGGCAGGTTTATTTCCAGAGAGGAGTGCTTGGATATATTCCCGGGTTTAAATCGTGAAGGCTTGACCGGTGCAGCGATTTTTTATGACGGTCAGATGTATAATCCAACACGATTGGCCATCTCATTTCTCCGGTCCGCTGTTGACGCCGGTGCCGATGTAGCTAATTATGTGCAGGTGACGGACTTCATCAGTACCGACAATCGGATAACCGGTGTCAGGGTGGAAGACACACTCAATGGAAATACCTTTGAGATCAGGGGCAAGGTGGTAATTAATGCCGCCGGCCCTTGGGCTAACTGGTTGTTGAAACACTCTATGGGGTTTGGTTTGACGCCAGAGCCCTCATTTTCCAGAGATGCCTGCTTTGTAGTCAGGCGTAAACTTCTAAGTGAGAAGTACGCGCTGGCCGTGCCTGCTAAAACCAGAGACCCAGACGCCTTACTCAGCAGGGGCAATCGACATCTCTTTATTGCTCCTTGGCGCGACTACACGCTCATCGGGGTCTGGCATAAGGTTTTTAACGATGCCCCGGATAAGTTTGTTTTAACTGGTCAGGAAGTTCAAAAATTTATCGACGAAGTTAATGAGGCTTATCCAAGGCTTGAGCTTACCCCCAATGACGTTTCGATTTGGAATGCCGGGCTTATTCTATTTGGTGATAGCAGACAAAATGCGGCTGACTTAAGCTTTGGTAAACGATCGCTCATAGTTGATCACGCAAAAGACAGCAATGTTGAAGGCTTGATTACGCTGATCGGGGTGCGTTATACAACGGCTAGGGGTATTGCGGAGAAGGCGTTGGATATGGTTTTCAAAAAGTTAGGAAAGAGGGCTCGAGCATCGGCCACGGCGGTAACACCTGTCCATGGGGGTCAAATAGAATGCTTTGATGAATATCTCCGTATGGCCGTGGAATCCTGTCCGAAAGCCTTGAATCCCAGGCTTATACCTGCCCTAATCCATAATTACGGCTCTGCCTATACCGATGTGCTCAAATACATCGACCAAAACCCAGCTTGGTCGGAGACCCTGGGTGAGTCAACAGTGATTGAGGCGGAGGTGGTGCATGCTGTTCGGGAAGAGATGGCGCAAAAACTTGGGGACGTTATTTTCAGGCGAACCGACCTGGCTACGGGAGAGCATCCCGGAGAAGCTGCCCTGCAAAGGTGTGCTTATCTTATGGCGGCAGAGCTGGGATGGGATGAAGGTCGAGTTCAGAGGGAACTAAGCGAGGTTAAGACTAGGTTTCCGGAATTTTAAACGTCAAGATTTCAAGCCAGTTGCATTGTATTATTTATGTTGTAAAGCTTGTTTGTCATGATTCGTGGTTTAATACTTTGTCTACTCAGTGGGGAAAAGTTACTCACGGTGTTAACCCAAGGGTTAACGGGTCACCAATCGGAGATACATTACTAAGGATGATTTGCGATAATGGTTTTATAGTTACATAACGGAGATATCGTTGAATGAGAGTATTAATTACCGGCGGAACAGGATTCATCGGTTCTAGGTTGGCTCTAAGGTGTGTTGAACAGGGGTACTCCGTCAGGGTTTTAGGACAAGAAAACACTCCTGCGGAATCGGAGAACAGAAAGTTAATTGAACAAAAAGGCGCTGAAGTAATTTTGACATCGGTTACGGACAGAAAGTCACTGCTGGAGCTAGTGAAGGGGGCCGATATAGTGTTTCATCTTGCCGCGGCACAGCATGAAATGAACATACCCGATCAGAGGTTCTGGGATGTGAATGTTACCGGGACCAAGAATATGCTGGAAGCCTCATTGAACGCTGGGGTAAAGCGCTTTGTCCATGGCAGCACGATAGGTGTTTATGGATCCCCTGAGGGTATGATTGATGAAAATTCTCCTTGTAAACCGGATAATATATATGGAATAACAAAACTGGAGGGAGAAAGGCTTGTGCTCTCCTTCAAAGAAAAACTCCATGTGGTTGTTGTTCGTATTCCTGAGACTTACGGACCCGGAGACCGTAGGCTAATGAAACTCTTCAAAGCGATAAATAAAAACATGTTTCTGATGCTCGGTAACGGGAAAAACTTGCACCATCCGATATATATTGACGATTTAATAGATGGTCTATTATTAGCTGCCACGACTGAAGGAGCAATTGGAGAGATATTCGTACTTGCTGGCAAAGAAGCTATCACCACTGATGATATGGTTAGGACTATAGCGGGGCAAATAAGCAGAAAGGTGCCCAAATTCCGTATTCCTCTTCATCCGTTACTGATAGTCGCCACGATCCTAGAGAAGTTATTGCGGCCGGTTGGTATACAGCCCCCGCTTCACAGACGACGTATGGACTTCTTCAAGAAGAGTTTTACTTTTTCTCCGGAAAAATCCGCAAATATCTTGGGATTCGTGCCCAAAGTTAGTTTCAAGGAGGGAATACTCGAGACGGCCAAATGGTACAAGGAAAAGGGACTGTCTTTAAAGTTAAAGAATAATGAGAAACCGAAAAAAAGCGAGATGGGCATGATGAAATCCAGTTTTGATTTAACCGCTAAAATTGAGGAATTTGACACTTTTTGGGAAGGGCCAGAAGATGTGGAAAAAGGTTACTCCACTTTCGGTAAGTTTTACAGAAGCAATTATCTAAAATACTTACCGGCTGACAAACAGGTAGACATACTTGTGATTAGCTGTGGCCCTGGGTACTTCGTCAATATGTTGAACCAGGAGGGATATACGAATGTTATAGGAATAGACTCGTACGCAGAAAAAGTAAATTTTGCGGAAGAAAAGAATCTTAACTGTCGAGTGGAAAGAGCCTTCGATTTCTTGGAGAACAACCATAATCCCTTTGATGTCATCTTTGGAGAACAAGAGATAAATCATTTGACCAAGGATGAAATATTGTTGTTCCTCAAATTATGTAGAAAAAACCTTAAGGATGGTGGAATCTTAATAGTCCATTCCCTGAATGGAGCAAATCCGATAACTGGCGCCGAGGCACTGGCCCAAAATTTTGACCATTACAATACATTTACCGAATACAGTCTCAGACAGGTTCTGGAATATTCAGATTTTCATGAGATAAGAGTATTTCCACTTAACCTTTACGTATTTTATAATAACCCGCTAAATTATGTAGGCCTTTTACTCGATAAATTGAACGCCTTGTTTTTTAGATTTAATTTCATTTTATATGGCAAGTCAAACAAAATATTCTCTAAAAAAATAGCAGCAGTTTGCCGAAAGTGATCTAAGCAGGATTCTTAGTGGTTAGGTTTTTAGCCAGATATCGTGTTGAGGAATCCTAAAAGTAGATGAGGGTGCTTTTTTGCAACTACGAATATCCTCCGTTAGGAGGAGGTGGTGGCGTAGTTAACGCTCTTCTTGCGGAGGAGATGGCCAAGCGTCACGAGATAACCGTTCTGACTTCTCAAGGGCTTGGTTTGCCACGGGAGAGTGTTGAGAACGGAGTAAGGATCATCAGAACCCCGGTGTTCTTCAGGAGGAAGGAGGCTGTAGCCAATCTGCTTTCCATGCTGGCGTTTATTCCTATGGGGATCAGGGTAGGTGAGAAGCTTCTGAGGTCTGCACAATTTGATGTCATCAACACACATTTTGTCCTTCCGACTGGACCGGTGGGAGACGCTTTATCTCGTTTTAGCGGCATACCAAATGTGCTTTCGCTGCATGGAGGTGATTTGTATGATCCGAGCAACCTAATTTCACCCTATCGTAACCCACTCCTTCGGCCTTGGGTAAAACGTCTACTGAGGCGAGCGGATATGGTTGTGGGACAATCGAACAATACACTGGATAACATGCGTCGTTTTTATACGCCGGAAATCGAAGGAATACGAATTCCATTAGGAATACGTAAGCCAATGGTTGTCTCATCGTTTCGTAGAGATTATGGTTTCAAAGAAGATGATGTCCTATTGGTTACGGTTGGTCGGCTCGTGGCTCGTAAGGCTATAACTCAGCTCATACAGATGATACATATTCTAAAAGATAAGAGGTTGCGTTTGCTGATTCTGGGGACGGGGCCTCAGGAATATCTTCTTAAAAAAGAGACCCAGAGGATGCTATTGGACGACCAAGTTTTGTTCTTTGGTCATGTTGAGGAATCTAACAAATTCTCTATACTGCAGATTTGCGATATATATGTTTCTACGAGCCAGCATGAAGGATTCGGCTTAGTTTTCTTAGAAGCGATGGCCTGTGGACTTCCAATAGTATGCTATGATCATGGCGGGCAGACGGACTTTTTAATAAACCAAGAAACCGGATATGTGGTTTCACTGAACGATCAAGATCTATTCAGAAAACAGCTTCAACTGCTCGTCGAAAATCGCTCGCTTCGCAAGACTATTGGCGAGAATAATAAGCAAAGAGTCGAGGCCTTTTATATAGATAAGTGTGCCTTGATGTACGAAAATGTATTTGATAAAGCTATTCGAGCAAAGGAAAAGGTAAGGCGAACAATAACTGTCTGATCTACACCCGGTTGGTAAAAGCGTCTTCCTTTCCGTCATTGCTCCAAATTGGCTTATTTATTTTATTCTAATTGCTATTCAGGGTTTTGGTGTTTCCATCAATGAATGGTCAATTTTATGGGAGGTCTAGTTATGGCCACTCCGATAGGTCACTCCTTGGCTGGTCTGGCCGTTTATGGTCTTCTTTCACCGAGGAATAGTCGCATACAACTTAGTTTGATCCTACTGTGTGTGTTTATGGCGAACATCCCGGATTTTGATTTCTTACCCGGTATTCTCAAGGGTAAGCCGGCCTTATATCACCAGGGAATTACCCACAGCATTGGGTTTGCTCTAACTGTCAGCCTTGTCGCGACCGTCGTATATAGAGCTATAAGCAAGCGGTGGTCATTCTCTTCAGTGTTTATCCTGTGTTTTTTCTCATATTTGTCGCATCTGATCATAGATTTTTTCTCTCCGGATGCCGAGCGCCCGCCTTTTGGCATACCCATTTTCTGGCCGTTTAGTGATGATTATTTTGTCTCTCCTGTATCCGTTTTTTTGGGGGTTCGCCACGCCAGCGCCACTCATGCATCTACTGTAGAATGGATTAGGGGTATAGTTGACTCGCACAATCTTGTGGCCATAGCTCTTGAAGTTATATTGATTATACCTCTTATTCTATTTGGGCGGTTGTATAGGAAAAGGACTATTGCAAGCGGTTCAAACTAATAGGAGAAAAATAATAAGATGTGTGGAATATGTGGAAAGATAAATCCACAAGGGGTGACCAGAGAGGAAATAAAGGCCATGTCCGATATCCTTGGTCACCGAGGTCCTGACGATGAGGGCATCTATATCGATACCATGACCGGCTTGGGGCATCGTAGACTCTCTATTATCGACCTCGGTAGAGGGCACCAGCCTATGACTAATGAAGATGGTTCCCTTTGGATTGTTTTTAATGGCGAGATCTATAACTATGAAGAAATTCGTGTAGGTCTCAAAGATTCTCATCGTTTTTCTACTAACAGCGATACCGAAGTTATACTGCATCTTTACGAAGAAAAGGGAGAAAGCTGCGTAGAAGAACTGCGCGGCATGTTCGCGTTTGCGATCTGGGATGCTAAGGAACGTTCGCTTTTTCTAGCTAGGGATCATCTTGGACAGAAGCCGCTTTTCTATGCTCATCAGGGAGGCCGATTTGCCTTTGCATCGGAAATCAAAGCGCTTCTCGTGGCTGAGCCGTCGCTAAGGGAAATGAATTGTGAAGCGCTCCATCAGTACTTGACCCTGCGGATTATAGCTCCACCGCGAACCATGTTCTCTTCTATCTATAAACTGCCTCCTGCGCATACGCTTAAATTTAAGGATGGACAAATTATAATCAAACGCTACTGGGATTTGCGTTATGAGCCCAAGTTTCGTTTCAAGAATGAAAATGACCTGCTAGATGAGCTCGAGCAGAAAATGCTGGAGACGATTCGTCTCCACATGATCAGCGACGTACCAGTAGGGGCGTTTCTCAGCGGGGGGATGGACTCAAGCCTGGTTGTAGCCATGATGAGTAGAATGACCAAGCAACCTATAAAAACCTTTTCTGTGGGTGTTCCCTATGAGAATTACAGCGAGCTGCCCTTTGCCCAAATGGTCGCGAAGAAGTATCATACGGATCATTTTGAAGAGACTATTTACCCTTCGTTGATCAAGGTGTTGCCGGAATTGATTTGGCACTTGGACGAACCCTCTGATCCTCTCTCCGCTTGTATGTATTACATCTCGGAGATGGCACACAGAGAAGTGAAGGTAGTATTGGGTGGTGACGGCGGCGATGAGCTTTTCGGAGGGTATGATCGATACTACGGAAACAGGTACGTGGAGTATTATGCAATATTACCTGAAACCCTTCGTAGACATGTTATGAGCCGAGTCCTACGTCTTATGCCCGATGGCTTTTGGTACAAGAGCTTGAGTCACAAGCTGAAGTGGTTAAATCAGTTATCTTTCTTGCGAGGAGGACTGCGCTACGCCCAAAGTTTGAGTTATTTCTACTTCACGGAGGAATACCGTCAGATTCTCTACGGCGACCGGCTACACCATGGATTAGATGGATTTGACCCGCTCGAAATCATTCGTTCTTACTTCGATTGTGACAATGCATCAGAGCCTTTGGATAAAATGTTGTTTGCTGATAGCATGGTTCGCCTGCCCGACCATTCTGTGATGATACTTGATCGTACCACCATGGCCCACGGTCTTGAGGCTCGCTCCCCCTTCATGGATCATAAACTGGCGGAATTTGTTGCGCGTATCCCGGCGTCGTTGAAAGTGCGAGGCCACACGCTACGCTATATCCAGACAAGGTTAGCGGGGAGATATTTGCCAATTGAGTTGTTGCAAAGGAAGAAACAAGGGTTTTCATCGGCTCTTCCTTACTTGCTCGCAAACGAATTTCAGAAACTTTTTGAGACTTTTCTCTCTGATTCTCACCTAGTTCATGACGGCTACTTAAGAGAAGAACCAATAAGACATCTGCTTGCAGAACATCTACAGAGAAAAGTGGATCATGGCAATCGACTCTGGCTATTATGCAATGCGGAGATTTGGTATCGAATGGGTATCGAAGGTTGGACTAGAGAGCGACTGAAAGAGCAGCTGGTTAACCCTACCGGCTTACCGTCAGAACAAAATCATGTACAAGCTCGATAAATATAAATATTTTGTTCAGGTGGTTAAGAGCAATCCTTCTGAACTGCTTCGACTGGTGAGCATCGGCCTAACAACTGCTAAATATCGCTATCTGAAGCGTTGCGTAGGCAAAGGAACGATAGTCGAGCCAAAAACCGAGATTATAAATTCCGCAAATGTGCGCATCGGTAACGACTGTCTGTTGAAGGAGGCCATTTATATTAGAGCTGGTACTGAAGGAAAGGTAATAATCGGAGACCGCGCTGCCATAAACGGCTTCTGCCGGCTGTTTGGCCATGGGTCTATCGAGATCGGCGAAGATACGCAAATCGGTCCCTGCTGTCTTATTACTACCACGGACCATGATTACCGAGGACATTTGGAAACGAGCTTTAAACCCGTGGTAATTGGGAAAGGTGTATGGGTTGGGGCAAATGTTACAATATTGCCTGGGGTAGAAATTGGAGACTATGCGGTTATCGGCGCTGGGGCGGTTGTTACGAAGAGCATACCCCCTCGATCAATAGCTGTAGGAGTACCCGCCAAGGTGGTTAAAACGATCGATTAGCCCTTCTACCAACATTTACAGATTCGGGAATGGATGAGTACAAGATAGCTTATACAAAGAAGAGAAAATAGGATAAAAGATATATGAGTCAGTATGGTCATACTCATGCGGTGACGAAAAAAGGCGGTAGAAAATTTCTATGGTTGAGAATATTTCTGAGTGTGGTTTTGATCCTTTTTCTTCTTTACACAATCGACCTCGGGGAAATCGCTGATATCGTCTCGCGATGTAATTTCACTTACGTGCTACTAGCTTATTTTATTGCCCTATGCGACCGCGTCCTTATGGCTTACAAGTGGAACATTCTGCTGAAAGCAAAAGGTATAAGGATTCCTCTAATAAATATCACCGGTACCTATCTAATTTCTACCTTCCTGGGATTATTTCTGCCCGCTACGATTGGCGGAGATGCACTCAGGGCTTATGCTGTATCGAAAGAGGGACATAGCGCAACTAACGTTATTTCTTCAATCATTATAGAAAGAGCGTTGGGTTTTATAGCCCTTTTCATCTTTGTCCTGATAAGTATTGTGCTGAGCATTTTTGTATTCGGACAAAACTTTTTCGAAGGTATATGGAAGTTGTTTTGGTTGTTTTTAGTGCTTTTGGTCTTATCTATTTTCTTAATTTATTTTTCTTTTAGCGAATCTGCTTTGAACCGTTTAGGTTTTTTGTTTCGCTGGTTTGAAAGAATTCATAAATATAGAATAGTTCAAAAGCTAAAAGAGGTTTACATATCGTATAGAAGCTTTCAGGACGATAGGACTACTTTGAGTATTTTTCTGCTTCTTTCTTTGGTAGAAAACCTGTTTCCGCTTTTGTGGACCTATTCGCTGTCGTTGGCCTTTAACATTGAAGTCCCACTTTTATACTTTTTCATCTTGATCCCTATAGTGCTAGTGCTAGTGCGTCTACCTATTTCTTTCGATGGCATCGGAATTCAGGAGGGTGCCTTCGTATATTTTCTAGCGCTTATCGGCGTAGCAAAGTCTGAGGGGCTCCTTTTGGGTATTTCAAGCCATATTATAGCGGTTATGTCTGTTTTGCCCGGAGCTGTATTGTATTGTGTAAGTGGGGTTAATTTTCGTATACCACGATATGAGGGAGAAGGAGAATTATCCCAGATATCTGCAGACTTGAAAAAAGATGTTTTAAGCGAGAAATAAGGTAATAGTGGTTTATTCAGGCTTGAAGTCCACGAGAAGTTTATTTGGATCGGCCTCCAATATTCAGTTATTTAGCCTTTTCATCGGTATTATTCTCAGAATAAAAAGGACGTAACTCGGAAATGCGTAAACTTAGCCGCAGGTCTTTTCTGATCGGCCTGGCTGGTGCTGCCTCCGCAGTTGCCAGTTGGCTTTCGTTCCCTCGGTTAAGGGAATTATTCCCAGGCTTATACAATAGGTTATTACAAAAACCGGGCAATCTACCCAGTCCCAGCCTGCGCCTATATTCGCCAAAAGACCTAAATCAATCCGGTCAGTTTGACGTTTGCATCATCGGTTCTGGACCAGCCGGGTCGGTGCTGGCTATGAGCTTAGCCCATAATGGTTCTAAGATACTAATTCTGGAGTCGGGGCTGGATTTGAGTCATTCTGATCCACGGGTCCAAAAGCTCGATGTTTACCGCAGTTCAGGTCCTGTCACGTACCCGGTGGTAGCGACCCGGTTACGTGCCTTGGGCGGTGCATCGAACCTCTGGACCGGAAGGTGCTCCCGGCTTCACCCCTTAGATTTCGAGAAGAATGCTTATACACCTGACGACGCCCATTGGCCAATCACCTACGACCAACTCGAGCCTTATTACGAGAGGGCAGAAAAGACGTTGCGTGTACGGGGAGGACATTTATCAAATTATCATCCCCCTAGGAAAAATGCCCTTCCTTTACCCCCTGATACAGACATCGCTGCGCTGAAGTCGTTGATGAGAAAAGCGGGCATCACGGTTGACTACTCGTCAACATCTACCGGAAGGTTTGGGAAAGGACCGGTCAAGACAGCTAGGGATTTACTCCCGGATATATCCATATCTCCCAACGCCAGAATAATATCCGGAGTTACGGTTACCGAACTGGTTCCTGATCCAGACGGTCGAATTGTGAATGTGGTGGTTAAAACTCTGGACGGGGAGAGCAGACAGATAAGAGCGCGTGTTTATGTAATCGCTTGCGGAGCCCTGGAAAGCACCCGTCTCCTTCTCCTTTCTCGTTCGCAAACATTTCCTGAGGGTATAGGTAATAGATATAATCTGGTCGGGAGCTGTTTTACCGAGCACCCGAATCTGATTTTTAGCGGAAAGATTACCTACGATAAACCTCCCCCTCACTTCCAGTTGGGCCGTAGCCATCAGTTCTACGAGCAGTTTAAGAAGCAGGGTATGGGAAGTGTGATTTTGGCTTTCTACTGGGAGCCAAAGACACCAGGGATTCTGAAAATTGCGGCCACATTGGAGATGCGCCCCATGGACAAAAACCTAGTGTCTCTCGCCTCGGATTTGAAAGATTATTTTGGTAGCCCTGGGCTGGACGTTTCTCTCAGTTTCTCGGATGATGACATCAGGACTATGGATCATGCCCGGTCGTTAGTTAAGAGCATCTATTCTGAGCTTGGAGGCGGGGATGTCCAGGAGGAGCCAATGTCCTGGTCGCATCACCACATTGGCACCTGTCGTATGGGTGATGATCCCAAAAGAAGCGTCGTGGACCGGAACCTCCGTGTTCATGATTCACCAAATCTTTATGTTGCAAGCAGTGCGGTTTTTGTGACAGGCGGTGCAGCCCATCCTACATTGTCTATAACCGCATTATCCCACAGGTTAGCGGATCATCTCATTGCAAGATTGAGGGATGAAAATATATAATATACCCGGGATGGGAGTTTCTTGCTATGAAGCGTCTTTTCCTTTTATCGAGGGTAAATATGTCAACTGCGCTGGCAATACTAGCTTTTTTAGCCTTTGTGATAGCTCTTATAATAGGTTTTAATCTTTTTCCTACATACCAAAAATTTTCTAAATTCCTCAGTAAGTACAACCTAACATTTCCTTGGACCAGTCCCAATACGAAGTGGGAGATGGCTACGCCGGAAAGCATGGGGGTTGACGGTCGAAGGCTTAACCTATTCAAAGACGATTTAATTGCCAGAAAAACAAGAGCCTTATTGCTGGTGAGGAAAGATAAGATCATTTTAGAGTGGTATGCGCCAGGTTACGGACCGAACACTTTGCATGGGACCGCTTCGTTAGCAAAGGTTCTTGCCGGTAGTATGTTATTGCTCCTTGTGTTAGGAGATGGACGAATCGTTATAGATGATCCTGCTTGGAATTATATACCTGCATGGAAGGACCACCCGTTTAAATCTAATATAACAATCCGTCATCTGATCACACATACTTCGGGAATCGAGGATGCGAATGAACCAGGAAAACCTAAAGAAGAACTAACGGAATGGAAAGGAACCTACTGGCGAAATCTGTCTGAGCGATTTCCGATCGCCATTACTAAAGCGCCCGTAATTTTCCCTCCCGGTTCTAGGTATGCTTATAGCAATCCCGGAGCAAAAGTAGGGCAGCTAATGCTGAATAGAGGTGAATGGAAAGGAAAACAACTCTTAGACCCGGTATTGGTCGACAGAGCGTTGTCATCATTTGGCGGCGGACCGGAGGTTGAGATACCATTAGGCCATCCCGAACCCGGTTTCTATTGGTGGGTGAACTCAAATGGTGCTCTAACTTCTCTCCCCCATGATGCCTTTATCGCTGCTGGTGGAGGACACCAGATTTTGCTGGTGGTTCCTAGCCTCGAGCTAGTGCTAGTACGGTTTGGAGGATCGCTCGGCAGCGGTCAGTTACCTGGACTTGGTGGTGCGTTCTGGAGAAATTTGGAGAATTACTTATTCAGGCCTCTAATGGATATATTGGGTAATCGATCTTCCAGAGTAGGGATGAGTAAGGTCTTTGATGCTCAGAAAGAGATGATTCAGCTTATTATCTCAGAAAAGCAAATGAAATGTTCGATTAGGTACTTTAATATTTAGAAAACAAGAACATGCACTGTTATAATTAAATTTAATAGTTATCTTTAAGGGGGGAATTATGAGGAATATTTGTTTATGTATCATTCTATTTGTAATAATTGGTTGCGGTGGAGATGGCAGGGATGGAGCAGAATCGTTTAGTTCTCCTCATCCTCGGAGTTTGCTAATTACCGGTATCTCCTTTGATTGGTCAACCCATAAAAGGCTGGCTCCAGGCAGTGATAATTGGGCAATTACCTGGGCAGATGATGGTCATCAATATACAGTCTGGGGCGATGGCGGCGGTTTTGGGGGTACCAATAAAGACGGACGTGTATCTCTAGGTGTTGCCCGAATAGAGGGGTCTAAGAACGACTACAAGGGGTTTAATGTCTGGGGTGGGAAGAATGCAGAAAACCCAGCTCAGTTTGAGGGCAAAAGCGAAGGGATCATTTCAATCGGGGGCTCGCTATACATGTGGCGGAATGGCGATGGGTCAGGCAGCGACGCCTTTAAATTCTCCAGGCTTTATAAATCGACCAATCGTGGTGCAACCTGGACGTATACCGGGGTGGAGTTTAACCAAGGAACACAGGCTGATCTGGGTTTCTTCGCTCCTTGTTTTTTGCAGTTTGGGCAGGATTATAAGGGTGCTAGGGACAATTTCGTTTATATCTACGCTCCCAATATTAAACAACTTCAATGGGACGTTCAGTTCCCCGGCGAGATAACTCTGATGAGGGTACCGATAGCCGCCATTGAAAATCAGGGTGAGTATGAGTTTTTTTCTGGCTTGGATGACAATGGAAATCCAACCTGGACGTCTAATATTAACAACCGCAAGCCGGTGTTTCAGGACCCCAACGGTGTGATGAGGACCAGTGTAAGCTATAATCAACCCCTGGATAAGTATTTTCTCGTCACCGAGCATGTTAGTAGAGCTAAAGGAAATATAGGTATATTCGAAGCCGACGAGCCCTGGGGTCCTTGGAGAACAGTGCTTTATGAAATGGCATTTGGAGCCCCGAATATAGAACCGAACACATTCTATTGGAACTTCTCGAACAAGTGGCTGAGCGCAGATGGAAGGAACTTCGTGCTTGTCTTTACCGGAAAAGAATTCAACGACTCTTGGAATACCCTAGAAGGCACATTCTTGTTATCGAAGTAGTTAGCTAGTTCGCTTAGTCCATCCATTCTCTTAGAAAGTCATCCAACCATGTGTTTTTACGACACTATAGGACTAGCCTTCTTCTGAGAGTGTGATCTTTGAAGCTACTCCTCAAGTATAGATTAAGCCTTGAGGTTTAATCTATTTCTACAATTAGACCTTTTTTCTCCTCTTAATAATACCAAAGTCCAGGTTGACCAGGGGCGACGAAACACCTTATCATTTGAATGACTAAAGTCTTTCTCTATAACTTCCGTACATGAGGATGGGGTCCCATGTATCGAGAAAAAGAAATAATAATCGGGTGTGCAAAGCGCATAATATGGATCTTATGTCTAATCTGTGTCTTCTTATATCCGTATCATTCTGCAGTTCCAGATGCGAATCGCGCCCCGATAATAATCGACAATACCGACTCTGGTTTTTCTAGGGTAGGCACCTGGACTACCTATTCATGTGTTTCCGGCGTCTGTTATGGCTCTAACTACTTGGTGACAGGTGCCGGAACCGGTACTAAAAAGGCTACATGG
>DATMAT010000011.1 GCA_035559815.1 Thermodesulfobacteriota bacterium | reverse complement strand
TCCCGTTACTCACCCTTCGTCTCCGCTCAGGGTGAGTGGCACGGTGTTGGTGTAAGTTTTAGCTCTGCCATCACGGTGAGCGCAGTCGAACCATCATGGTGAGTCCTTCGATAAACTGTTATGGTTACTATCCAGTTCTTCAGATGCACATCTATACCTAGAAAAAAGTCTTGATTGGTGTAATCTATCCCTTGTTTCTTCATGACGGTTCCCTCCTTAGTTTTTTGTTAATTATAAGAAGGGAACCGTTTATACTTAACCCCTTTTTGACATAATTCCTCAGGGTAAACTCCGTCGAACCATGAGCGAATAAATATATTGTTTTGGACCAGTTTCATTACGGGTCAAATATTAAATTTTTCGATTGGCGATTCATTCTTTAACTGAATGGAACGTATATATGCGTTCCCTACTTGAATGGTTTATGGAAATCACATACAGGTTGATTGTTTTTCTAATTCACCCTACAGGATGGATGACAAGTCCACCTGGCAGTCAGGCTGCTCGTAGTCCATGATGTCCTTGATTGAAGGGTTTTCCCCACAAAGGGGACACCTCGGGTCCTTCTTGACCTTTAATTCGGCTATAGACATGTTTAGTGTATTGAAAACCAGGAGCCTCCCCACCAGGCTTTGGCCTATTTGCAGAAGCTCCTTGAGTGTTTCGACGGCCTGAATATTCCCGATTATCCCGGCAACCGCACCCAGTATTCCGGCCTCCTGACAACTGGGGATCATGCCGGCAGGCGGGATTTCCGGATAAAGGCAGCGATAGCAGGGACCTCCGGCGTGGGGCTTGAATACGGAGACCTGTCCCTCGAACCTCAGAATGGCGCCGGATACCAGGGTCTTTTTCTCGAAGTAGCAGGCATCGTTCACCAGATAACGGGTGGGAAAGTTATCGGAGCCGTCGAGCACTATGTCATAATCCTTTATGATTTCCCTTATGTTTCTCTTGGTTATCATCTCTTCATACACGATGACGCTCACGTCGGGGTTTAGTTTCTCTAGTTTCTCCTTGGCCGATAGTATCTTCGGCCTTCCTATGTCGTCGGTAAAATGGAGCACCTGTCTTTGCAGGTTGGTGATGTCGACCTGGTCGGAGTCGGCTATTCCTATCGTGCCAACCCCCGCCGCCGCCAGATATAGGGCTATGGGCGAACCCAAGCCGCCTACTCCCACGCAAAACGCCCTTGAACGAAGCAGTCTTTCCTGTCCCACACCGCCCACTTCCGGAAGAAGTATGTTTCTGCTGTAGCGGTATATTTGTTCCTCGGTTAAATCCACGTCTTTACTCCTCCTAATCTTCTGTCAACTCAATCTTTTCTTCTTCAAACCTGGAATCGTAGTTTGAAAGAATCCAGGCCCTTCCGTCATTGTATTTCCCGTTGTTGATTGAAAGTATTATGTAAGCCCAGTTTGGCCAGGCTCTTTCTCTGTCAAATTCCGAAGGACGGGAAGGATGGTCCGGATGAGAATGGTATATACCCAGGATCTCCATCCCTTTTGACCTCGCCCAATCGTCGGCTTCTTTGAAAGAGAGAGGGTCAAGCTCATAGCGGTCACGCGCCCTTTCCTCGTTGAGGTTTCTGCATTCTTTGAAGTTTGTAACTTCCCATTCCCTGCCTATTAAAACTCCGCAGACCTCGTTCGGGTAACCGGATTCGGCGTGCCTTATTATTCCATCGTAAACCGACTTTGCTATCTTTACCACCAGATGCCTCCGCTCAAATATCTGTAACCGCCGTCAGGTAGGATGGTTACTATAACACCCTCCTTTAACCTCTTTGCATATTCAAGTGTGGCATATATCGCCGCGCCCCCGGAATGGCCCACGAATATCCCTTCTTTTTTCACCAGTTCTTTCATAATCCGGTAGGAGTCGTCCGTGGATACAAACATCATCTCGTCGGGAAAGGTAGGGTCATATATGCCCGGAACAATGGAAGTGGCCATGTGCTTCAGCCCTTCCAGTCCGTGAAGAGATTCGGCCGGCTGAATGGCTATAACCTTGATCCTCGGGTTAAGCTCCTTGAGCCTTCTCCCCGTTCCCATGACAGTCCCGCTTGTCCCCATTCCGGCGATGAAATGCGTTACCCTACCCTTAGTCTGGAGCCAGATCTCCGGGCCGGTTGTTTCATAGTGGGATAGGGTATTTGCCGGGTTGTTATACTGGTCAGGCATGAAGTATTTATCCGGATTCTCCCGTTTCAGTTTTTTCGCTACTTTTATCGCTCCATCCGAGCCTTCCAAAGAATCGGAGAAGATGATCTTTGCCCCAAAAGCCTCCAGGGTTTTTTTTCTCTCTACGTTTACGTTTTCCGGTGTAACCAGCTCGACTTTGTAGCCTAATGCCGCCCCGATCATGGCGTAGGCAATTGCAGTGTTGCCGGACGACGAATCCATTATCACCTTGTCAGGGGTGAGCAGTCCCTTCTTGATCCCGTCGAGAATCATCCAGAGAGCGGGGCGGTCCTTTACCGACCCCCCGGGGTTTAGCCACTCCGCCTTCACATGAACCTCGACATCGGGACTAAGCCCTTCCGTAATTTTAGAAAGTCTTATAAGCGGGGTGTTGCCGATTAAATCGACTATGGACTCGGCCCTTTTTTTATCGGGGACGTCGGTTTTCTTTCTGGCTAGAAGTAAATCCATCAGCGGCGCTCGATCAGGAGTTTATAAGATGTGCCTTCCTTGCGGATGTCCAGGATTTTATGCCCGTCTTCCTTTATGCTTCGGGGAACGTTTCTGAGCGGCTCTCCGTCATTTAAACTAACTTCGAGCACCTGGCCAGACCGCATGGATTCGAGTTTTAGCTTGGTTTTCACGAAAGTCATAGGACAGATTTCCTTAGTGATATCAATTTTTTCATCAACCCTTATATCTTCCATTCTACTGCCACCACTAATATTTTTTAATAAATAAACAAGTTAAGGTTACCACATAATGGAGGGGAAACAAACATCCATGGTTTTGCCAAGTGAGACACTAGTTGGCCCGTTAATTCGACAAATTTTAAACTCTTTTTAATTTTTTGATTGTCTTCCGGTTCTAGCCGTTTACAGATTTTTCTGCCAATCGATTGTCAACCTCGACATGCCTAGGAACCGCTTCCACTACCCCGTTTGCCGGGTTCTGATAAAGAGAATGTCTTGATTCCTCTCGTTTGAGAATACATCCATGAAATCGTAAGTGGCGGAGAAAATCACCTCGTTTCATTCAGTAATAACGGTCCCCCCTAATGGCATCATCAGGAATCCCGCGAAGTGCTTCCTCCAATCTGTCTTCAAGGATGAGCTTGATAGCTTCTTTCAGGCTCTCACGGCATTCTTCTATTGTTACCCCTTGCCCGTTTGCTCCGGGGACCTCGAGACAATATCCAATGTAATACTTTTCACCTTTCTCATAAATTGCGTTAAAGTGAGCTAACATGGTTATTCCTTCCTTGTTTTTGAAGTAAACTCACGATTTCTCATTCCGTAACTAACTAGAGTGTGAGCAAAATTGTCGGCAATTCCAATGCTAAATAATCAGCGTAGGCTCAGTAGTCTGGCCTGCTGCTTTTAACCGAAGGTTTTTACCTCTTGCTTGGAAACGGTTTTATCTAGCCAGGAAATTAACGACTCGAATACGGCCTTCCCGTCTTCTCCCCCCACTATATCCTCACAGCATCTTTCCGGGTGCGGCATCAAGCCAAGTACGTTCCCCCCGGAGTTGCATAGGCCCGCTATGTTGTCGGACGACCCGTTTGGGTTCGATTCCAGGGTGATTTCCCCTTTCTCATCACAATATCTGAACACCACCTGGGAATTCTCGTTGAGTTTTATGATGTCGAGTGGGTTTGCGAAATAGTTTCCTTCACCATGAGCGATGGGAATTCTGAGCAATTGTCCTTTCTTCATCCGGTGGGTAAAGGGCGTGTTTATGTTTTCTACACGAATATTAACCCATTTGCAGACAAACCGGAGGGAGGAATTCTTAATAAGCGCGCCGGGAAGAAGTCCCGCCTCGACCAAGACCTGAAAGCCGTTACAGATACCCAGAATAGGCTTGCCGTTCCTAGCGAATTTTTCTACTGCTTTCATGACCGGGGAGAACCTGGCGATGGCCCCGGTTCGAAGGTAATCACCATAGGAAAAACCGCCGGGCAGGATTACACAGTCGAATCCATTCAAATCCGTTTCCTCGTGCCATACGAATTCACATTCCTGTCCGAAAACGTGTTTTAGCACGTGGTAACAGTCATGGTCGCAATTCGAGCCGGGAAAGACGATTATAGCAAAGTTAGGCATTTTTAACCTCGTTACCTATGCTTATATTTTGCCACAAAGGCACCAAGACACGAAGTAGAAATTAGAATACAAAAAGTAGAAGAAACACTTTTGTCTATTTCTAAAACAAATATTTTTTCTTTTCCTTGTGTCTTAGTGTCTTGGTGGCCGAGCATCACTCAATCTTTATATCAAAATCCTCGATAACCGGGTTGGCCAGGAGCTTCCTGCACATTTCTCTAACCCTTTCCATTACCCGATCTTCATCGCTATCCTGCAGCCTAAGCTCGATCAATTTCCCCACCCTGGTTTCTTCTACCTCATCGTAGCCTAGGTTGTGAAGTGCGGAAAGAATAGTCTTTCCCTGTGGGTCCAGGACTACTGGCTTTAGCTTTACCTCTATCTTAACCTTGAATTCTTTCATGTTGTGAATCTTGTCCGGTCGATCGTCCAAAGTGCTTCTTGCGTCGAGACCTTGATGAGCAACCGGCAGGTCCCGATTAAGAGGCCCGAGTTAAAATTTCAATAAGCCTTTCCAGCTCCGTTTTTGAGTAATACTCGATTTCGATTTTTCCTTTTCCGTCTTTATCTATTATTTTAACTTGTGTGCCAAGCACTTTTTTCAGTTCATCAGTGATATGGTTAACATAAAAATCCGATTCATCAAGGTTGGCCTTTTTTTCCCTGTCGGCAGATATTTTCTGGACGAGCTTCTCCGTCCTTCTCACCGAGAGCTTGTCTTTTCTTATGGCGTCGAGGACGTCTCTGGTTTTGCCGCTAGACTGCAATCCCAGAATGGCCCGCGCGTGTCCGGCGGTTATTTCTCCGCTTATCAGGGCTTCCTTGACCTCATCCGGGAGTTTTAGCAATCTCAACTGGTTTGTTATGGTAGACCTTTCTTTGCCGATCCTCTTGGATATCTCTTCGTGCGTCAGCCCGAAATCCTCGATGAGCTGCTCATAGGCGGTGGCTTCTTCTATCGGGTTTAAATCTTCTCTCTGCAGGTTTTCAACCAAGGCCAGTTCCAGTGCCTCCCGGTTGGATACTTCCTTGATTATCACCGGAATTTTAGCCAGACCTGCCTTCTGCGCAGCCCTCCACCTTCTCTCTCCGGCTATAATCTCGTAGTGGCCCTGTGATTTCCTCACGATAAGAGGTTGAAGAATTCCATTTTCTCTGATGGAATCTGCCAGTTCTTCTATCGTTTGTTCGTCAAAATCCTTTCGCGGCTGGAACGTATTCGGCTTGACCTCGGTCACGTTCAGGAGGGTGTAACCGTGCGCTTCCCGCTCCGTGGGGATGAGTGCATTCAGACCTCTACCCAATGTGGCTTTTTTCAACCTGGTGTCCTCCAATCCTGGACGTTATTTCCTGGGCAAGGGAAATATAACTCCTGGCCCCTATCGACTTTGCATCGTAAAGCAGCACGGGCAAGCCATGGCTCGGTGATTCGGCAAGCCTTACGTTCCTGGGTATGACCGTCTCAAAAACCTCGTCCTTGAAAAAGTCTTTAACTTCCTTGGCCACCATATGGGATAGCCTGTTTCTGGGGTCGAATAAGGTGAGGAGATAGCCTTCAACCTCCAGCTCCGGGTTTAATCTTTGTTTGATGAGCGCTATTGTTCGTTTCAGTTGACCGAGCCCTTCCATTGCATAATACTCACATTGTACCGGGACAAGCACCGAGTCCGCAGCGGTGAGGGCATTCACCGTGAGAAGGCTGAGTGAAGGGGGACAATCTATTAGTACAAAATCGTATTCGTCTACTATAGGTTCTATTGCTTCCTTTAATTTCCATTCTCTTCCTTCTAAATTGAGGAGTTCAACTTCGGCCCCGGTAAGTTCCGGGTTTGACGGAGAAACCCCCAGATACCCCTTTAGATTTTGTGGATCTACCTCTAAGATTGTTTCCTTAATATCAACGTCACCGATTATAACATTGTAGATGCTTTTTTCGACCTTTTCTTTGTCTATACCGACTCCGCTGGTAGCGTTGCCTTGCGGGTCAAAGTCGATAATTACTGTCTTCTTTTGAGCTACGGCAAGCGAGGCAGAAAGGTTTACAACAGTAGTCGTCTTTCCCACTCCCCCTTTCTGGTTGGCAACGCATATAACTTTTCCCATTACCCTAGCCCTTGATATTATACTCAGTGACTATTTCAGTCAACACTACCCTTCGCCACCGGACTTGGGGCTAGTTGTAATATTGCGGTGATTTAAGAAAGCTTCTATTATGGTATTCTCGGTATTCGATTTCCTATTCTAAATTTTAGTCGGGCGTGGGTTACCGGATTGATATTTAGTATTGACAGCTTGATACGGATTGTCGTATCCTATTTTGGTCAGCAGAGCAATATTCCGGATAAGTTGCCCACTTCGGATTGAATATTTGAAAAAAATGGAACGAAGGAATGGATGGGGTGAAAGGGTTTTCGCATTCCTTCGTTCCTGGTCCCAACTCTTAATTACCTAGCAAATAGAGCATATGGCTACTCACGATTTCTGGCTTAATTATATGTGTTTTACATTAAAATGCAATACCCTTTATTTTTAAAAAATTTAGACTTAAGTATTGGTTAATAAACATTATTAAACTATAGTGTTAAAAAAGTCATTTCCGGAGCCTAGTTGTGAATTCATCTCCGGGGGTGCGAGCGAAGGTAGTAGTATTGTCTTTGCTGTTAAAATAAGTTCTTATCTGTAAAAACTCATACATTCAAGGGAATGAGCCATGGCCGGACGAAACAAACGCTGTGACTGGGCTCTAGGCAACCAGATATTGGTAAAATACCACGACGAGGAATGGGGTGTTCCACAATTTGACGACCGGATTCTCTTCGAGTTTCTGGTCTTGGAGGGTGCTCAGGCAGGCTTGAGCTGGATGACCGTGTTGAACAAGCGAGAGAACTATAGAAGGGCATTTGACGGCTTCGACCCCTCGAAAGTAGCACGATTCGACAAAAAAAAGGTGGATAACCTGCTCAAGGATGAGGGCATTATCCGTAACCGATTGAAGATTGAGTCATCCGTCATCAATGCCAAGATGCTTCTCCGGGTGAGGGAAGAATACGGCAGCTTCAGCGAATACATATGGCGGTTTGTCGACGGAGCGCCAATACAAAATTCTTTCCGCTCCATAAAAGAGGTGCCGGCGAAGACAAAGGAATCTATTTCCATGAGTAAAGATTTACTAAGGCGAGGTTTTAGGTTTGTCGGCCCTACGATCTGCTACGCCTTCATGCAGGCAGTAGGCATGGTCAACGATCATCTGGCCGGTTGTTTTCGCTACAGACAGATTCGTAGCTACCGAGCCATTAAGTAGGGGCACGCTGCAGCGTGCCCCTACTTATTCTTAATTTTTAATCGTATCTTCTAAAATGAACAATTTTATTTTAGAATTTGTTATAGCACTTGTTCGGCTAACCCCGGTCATAATCTCGTCAGGAGTCGAGGATATCCGGTAAGAGTAGTTAACCGATAAGTTTATGAAGGAGGATACAGAGATGGGGGATGTAATTCTGGAGTTACTCGAGTTTATTAAAAAGGAACATCAGCAAATCAGGGAGAATTACATAGAGGTTACCAAGGAAGCCATCGCCGAGATGAAGCAGCTCAGGCAAACACTCGAGAGCGTCAACAAGGCATTGGCTAATCTGGACAAAACGCACAACCTGAGCGAGCTTAGTCGAGAAAGATTCGTAACCCTGAAGGAGCTGACCGAGCTGTATCCGATTCCGCTGAAAAGGTTGTTAGACATAATTTCTAGGGACAAGTTCCCGGTGATAGAAGAGAATGGGGAAATTAGAGTTAGACTAGATAAGTTTGACCAGTGGTTTAAGGGTAGTGAAGTCGGCGACGAGTCTAATATTGTCAGGCTGCACGAAAGCGAGTGAATTTTTCTATCATTAATACACCAACTTCTCCTCTGTCTAATTAAGTAGAAGGCTTTACTCAAAAACCTCTACCTGTCTTTGTATCCGGGAACATCCCTCCAGATGAATGAGAGAACAAGCTTAATCGGGTGTCCGCCTTGGTTGTTATTCCCAAATGTATTAATCGGGAATCCACCCTCTCTGTCATTCCCAAAATCTTTTATCGGGGACCCATGAGCTTTTTGGATTCCCAGTTTCGTGGGAATGACAAGAAGGGGGAGAATTGCCGAAACCGAGTAAGATTCCTCACATAGTTTACCCTGAGGAATCGAAGGGTTCGGAATGACAGATTGCTAGGTACATTAGCAGCGTGTGTGAGAATAAGCTATCTAGGTATGACCATTCAACTGACGGTGATTTGTATATACAAATGAGGTTAGCCAACCCTGCCATTAAATCGTTTCTTCTTTTTTTGGAGCCAGTTCTTACTGTAATGTCTGCAATATCAAATATAGGTTGTTACGAATTTATGATTTAACCTCTCCCAGGTATTTAAGCTCCAGTTCCCGGAGCCGTTTGATTCTGTCCCTCACCTGAGCCGCCCTCTCGAATTCCAGTTTCTTTGCCGCCTCCTTCATCTCTTTGGTGAGGCTTCCGATCGTACTGGAAATCTTCTCCGGTGGAATTTCCAACATATCTGGCTCCGTCTCCATAGAGACAGTCAGATAGTCCGCCTCATATATGGTGGATAAAATATCGGTTATTCCCTTTTCTATACTCTTAGGAGTTATTCCTTGTTCTTCATTGTATTGCTGTTGGATGCCCCTTCTCCTCTCCGTCTCGGATATGGCCTGGGCCATCGATGAGGTGATTCTATCGGCGTAGAGAATAACCTTTCCTCTGATGTTTCGGGCCGCCCGGCCAAATATCTGAATTAATGAGGTTCCGGAACGGAGATAACCCTCCTTGTCCGCATCCAGGACTGCCACGAGAGAGACTTCTGGGATATCCAGCCCCTCCCTTAATAGGTTAATTCCAACGAGGACATCAAACTTGCCCATTCTCAGGTCCCGTACGATCCTTATTCTCTCCAGCGTGTCGATATCGGAATGCAGGTACCTGACTCTAATTCCCAGGTCTCTGTAGTATTCGGTCAAATCCTCGGCCATACGCTTGGTGAGGGTGGTTATGAGGACCCGGTCTCCCGATTGCACCCTTTTTCTTATCTCGTCTAAAAGGTCGTCGACCTGATTCTTAGCCCCTCTTACCTCCACCTCCGGGTCGGCAAGCCCGGTCGGTCTGATTATCTGCTCGACCACCACTCCGCCTGATTTTTCGATTTCATAGGGACCGGGAGTAGCCGACACGTATATCACCTGATTCACCCTTTCCTCGAACTCGGAGAAATTCAACGGGCGGTTATCCACTGCAGATGGTAATCTGAACCCATGCTCAACTAGGGTAAGCTTCCTGCTTCGGTCCCCTTCGTACATACCCCTTAGCTGGGGCACCATCTGATGGCTCTCGTCGATTATCATCAGGAAATCCTTGGGAAAGTAATCGAGGAGCGTCCAGGGCGGTTCTCCCGGCTTCCTTCCGGAGAGATGTCTCGAATAATTCTCGATGCCCGGGCAAAAGCCCATGGTGGAAAGAAGCTCGATGTCGTAGTTGGTCTTCTCTTCGATCCTCTGTTTTTCCAGCATCATACCGCGGGATTCAAAGTATTTTATCCTCTCCTTCAACTCCTCTTTGATGTCTTCTATTGCCTGGAATAGCCTGCCCCGAGGGGCTACGTAATGGGTTCCGGGGAATATGGCTACCCTTTTGACCGGCCGGAGGGACTTTCCCCTTAATGGGTCTATTTCCTTTATCGATTCCACCCGGTCTCCAAAAAACTCTATGCGTAGGGCAACCGTTTCCTGATGTGACGGAAATACATCAACCACGTCGCCCTTCACCCGGAAACTGCTCCTATAGAGGTCCAGGTTACTCCTTTCATACTGAACTTCGGTCAATTTTCTGAGCAGATCATCCCGGTCCAACTGCATTCCCTCTTCCACCATTGTCAGAAGCCCGTAGTAATCCTGCGGAGCGCCTATGCCGTATATGCAGGACACGCTGGCCACTATGATTACGTCCCTCCTTTCAAAAAGCGACGAGGTGGCGGCGTGCCGCAATCTGTCTATATGCTCATTTATCTGGGCGTCCTTTTCTATGTAGGTGTCGGTTTCGGGAATGTAGGCCTCCGGTTGATAGTAATCGTAGTAGCTCACAAAATAGTGGACTGCGTTTTCCGGAAAAAGCTCTTTGAGCTCTCCGTAGAGCTGGGCGGCCAAGGTTTTGTTGTGGGATATGACCAGGGTCGGGCGTCCGACGTTGGCGATTACGTGGGCGATGGTGAATGTCTTTCCGCTCCCGGTAACGCCGAGAAGCACCTGATGCTTAAGCCCTTTGAGCACACCATCGGTAAGTTCCTCTATGGCCTGGGGCTGATCGCCTTTTGGGGATAATTCACTGTTGAGTTTGAATATGCCGGGCACGGTAATAATTTAGTTTAGCATAATCAAAGCAGTGCTTCACCGTTCCTGGGTGCCCGATTAACCAAGACTTAACTCAAATACAATAATGCCTTTATAATCGGCTGATATCCATTTATAGATTATTAATGACAGTCAAACTTAAGCTTGTAGTTAACTTTATTCCGAATCCGGGCGTCGGAGAGATTTAAAAGGAGGTTAAAATGAAGCATTCTATGTTATTAAACAAGGTGGGAAACAACTACGAGTTGTACATCACCGATTTGTCCGGCTTTGTAGCGGCAGGAAAGACGAAAGAGGAAATACTGGACATAATTAGGGAGGCAATGGAGATACACCTCGAATCTATTGATGAGAAAGGTATTTCAACTTCGGATTCCAGGTCGAACCTAGACTAGATTCTGGCTTTATGCGTTTTTAGGTTCTCGATAGAATTAGTCACTAGAAGAACTTTGTCTCGGTTTCGGTTGAGTGGTAAGCGTCCGAATCCTTCTAACCTGAAACACTCCCTACTTATGCCTAATTATGATATTGTGCCGATGTCAACCCTTTCCCAAAATTTGCTTATCGCCATTTTGTTTATCATGATAATAGGCCATGATAGGGGAGAAATTATGAACACCATCAGTTTAAGACTGCCAGAGTCGCTTCACAAGAAAGTCAAAGCATTGGCAAAGCAAGATAAGATGTCCATTAATCAGTTTATAAATGCAGCTATAGCAGAAAAGGTGTCTGCATTATTGACAAAGGCATATCTTGAAGAGCGGGCAAAAAGGGGGTCTAAGAAGAAATTTCAAAAAGCGCTCTCAAAGGTTAAAGACACTGAACCGGATGAAGGCGATAAATTGTAAATAAGAAGGTCGCTGCATCGGAGTGGACTTACTACGGGGAGCATGAAATAGTTTACATTGCAGCATATCGTACATGCTTTTCACTAAAATATCTTTGAACGATTTTAGGTTGACGCTGGCGGCTTCTAAGAAAGCTACGAACATTGGCCATAAGTTCGTGTTGATTGTAGGTCCGCCTGCGCCCAACCGCATTACTCTTCACATCTTGATTCAGTACCTCATCCGGATTGAGTTCTGGACTATATGCCGGAAG
The DNA here is from genome assembly GCA_035559815.1 of Thermodesulfobacteriota bacterium. Lineage (NCBI taxonomy): Bacteria > Pseudomonadati > Thermodesulfobacteriota > Thermodesulfobacteriota bacterium. The sequence continues at coordinate 17,246 of DATMAT010000011.1, read as the reverse complement.
GAAGAAAAGTCGAAAACGATGTTCGTTCTGTTTGGACCATTTCTTGACCTTAAACGAGCGGTGAACCGGATGTCCGTCCGTAATCAAAAACACTTTTCGTCTGGCTTGCCGAATCAAACGTTTCAAGAAATCCAAAAATATATCTGCACTAAATCTCCCCTTAAAAACCATAAAGTTGAGCCTGCCCCGATTGGTAATGGCCGAGATCATGTTGCAGCTAAATCGCTTCCCTGTCCCCGGAATTATCGGTGTCTGGCCGCGTCGTCCCCAGGAACGCCCTACGGCATGGTCAGAGCGCAGCCCCATCTCATCTCCCCAATAAATCTCCGCTCTCTCACCTCTGGCTTGTTTACGTATTTCCGGGTATTGTTCTTCAAGCCAACGGCGTACCTGTTCAGGATTCCTTTCAAAAGCACGACCTATGGGTTTCTGAGGGGTAAATTTCCAACGAGCCAAGTAACGACCTATAGTCCATATCGAAAGTCTAATCCCAAAACGTCGCTCCACCAAATTTGCAACCACCTCTCCAGTCCAAAGATAAAACGGCAATTTCAACTGTTCTGGAGTACGATCCAAAATCGTCCTAGCAATTTGTGCTGCTTGCCATGGAAGGAGAGACCCTCCTTTCGGACGCCCTCGCTTTTTTGCTTTAAGAGACTTGGGGCCATCTTCCCTGTAAGCTCTGACCCATTTGCTTATAGCTTGGCGTGTGATACCAAACATTTTTGCCACCTCCACCTGCTTCTTCCCATCAAGAACTGCTCTCACAGCTTTAATACGAATATCTTCCTGAGCTACTGCCGGAAGCGAACGAGCATCTCGTATATTCATGCATTATATTGCACATGATTTATAACAGAGTGTAAACTATTTTATGCACAGATTAGTAAATCCAGCACTTTTCCGTTACCATAAATGTTTAAACTTAAATGCTACTAGCAAACACTAAGGGATTACTCGAATGCATGCGGTTCGTTCTTACACAGAATTATTATTGGGCCTAAACCTGGAACCATTGCATGAATGGCGCGCCCGGAGGGATTTGAACCCCCGACCTTCGGATTCGTAGTCCGGCGCTCTATCCAATCTGAGCTACGGGCGCTTAGAAGAGATAAGCTAAAAATCTACACTAGTTTCCACACGTTGTGAATAGCCATCCCCGAGAGCGTGTGAAAACTCATTATTGAAGTTATTGAGGAAATCCTTTTGTCTATCTATTCGCCTTCGAGTTATCAATCCAGGAATAATAAGAATGAATCTCGAAACTTTTTTATGATAGAATAGTTATTATATAGGTTTAAGAAGATAGGAGTGAAAGAATGAATAAGCCTAACCGGATTTATCGAGACGATACTAATGAAGAAATATATTTTATAGACTTAAATCAACCGATCACCGCCCTGCTGGCGTCACCTTCGAAGTTTTTCCTAGAAGGAATCAACAGAGTCCTCCAGAATGAAAAAGGCATAATAATAGTATGGCTAGCACACGGCCAGGAGGAAATCGAAAAAAATCTGGAACGGATAAAACCGGATATCCTATTCATCGATAATAGAACGCTGAAATTTGATGTTCCCAAAATTCTCCCTTTAATAAATTCCGATACCAAGCTCATCTTGCTTGGAGACCGTTCCACTGCAGAACTTGGCCTCCCTAATGTTACATACCTGACCAGGCACACCAGCTCCTCAGAACTGATTCTGGCTATGAGAAAAAGCCTATATAGATCTATGGCTATAAATATCGAGGAATATAAGCCCAGCGCCATCAGCAACTTGACTCCGAGCAACATGGATGAGCCCGAAACCATAATAGACCTCACTGATGAGGTCCTTTTTGAAGAAGGGGATGAAATAAAGCTCTTTGATGACGAGATTGGTCTTGAAGAAAACATACATACGATTGATCATGAGTTTGACCATCTTGATCATACTCATTACCATCGGAGAAAAAGGGATGTGTACCCGCGTGTGTGGTCTCTTAGACAATTTAGTCTATTTTTACTCTTAGCCTTCGGAGCTATTTATTTCGGCACTAAATACATCTATCCAAACCCTGACCTCAGCTTTATATCGTCTAACTTATTCCGTCCGACTGACCCTAAAATTGAGAGTGAAATTAAGATGGCGCTATCGGAACGAGGTTTCCCACATATAAATGTTAGCGTTGACGAGGGAAAAGCAGTATTAAGCGGAAAAGTACAAAGCGAAGAGGACTACAATAAAGTCAGCATGATCGTCAAAGAGGTCAAAGGGGTGAAGGACATTGAAAGTCACCTAGTCGTAGAAAATATGGTCACTCATGGTGATAGCATACCAGATATAGAGGAGACAGAATTCCATCAACACAAACTAAACGATGAGCAGGAAAAAGAGAATGACGAAAAGGCCTCACACTTAAACAACGATAAAAATGAACAAAGCAACGAACCGGTCCTAGAAAAACAAGTGGCTTACAGCAGGAGCATCCCCAAGGCGGAAGTGATACAACCTATTCAACGAGAAACAGGCCAAGACCGGGAACAAGGGAGTAACAGCAAAATCTCTTCCCCAATTGGTAAGAAGGGAACCAGTAATAGACCGGCAGTCGAAAAAGAAGCTAATGAGTCCAGAAGATTACAAGTATTGTCTGAACTGGAGAACGAGGTGAGAAGAAAGGATGTCGTCGAAGTTATTAGGACAGGCCAGGACCAGCCCAGGGAGCTTGAATATGAGAAGAGAGTTTCAGCACTTCTGTCTACTATAGACGCATCCATCGCCAGAGACATAGAGAAAGCCCTTGCCGATGAAGGATATGAAAATATAAAAGTCTCGGTAGAGAACGGCGAGGTCTTTCTAATTGGGGAAGTAAAAACTCATCAGGAGCATATACGCCTTCACCGCATTGCGCTCAGAACCAATGGAGTGAAAAAGGTTAAAAGCGTTTTGGGGATCTCAGAATACAATATGCAGTAGCCGGCCAGAAAGACACGGTCATCCATAGAAGAAATCTGGGACGACCAGTCAAATCCCTTACGCCAGCCGGTTTGATAATGGAAATAAGCTTGAGTTGAAACCTCTGGCGGAGAGGGAGGGATTCGAACCCTCGAAGGAGTTTTATCCCCTTCCTCGCTTAGCAGGCGAGTGCCTTCGACCACTCGGCCACCTCTCCTTTTCACTCTATGAGATTAAGGTAAAAATTAACCAAACAGGGTATGGGTGTCAAATTGAATTGACCATAGTTGCACTTGTCAATTGTTCACGGAAGGATAGTTCGTTCCCTTTACCCTTGCCTTGACTAAGGTGTATTTGACCACCCCTTTGGGCGATTTTATCTCATGGTAGATAAGCCCTACCCCTTTTGCATACACGTCTTTGAACCAGAATTGGCCGTCGTCAGGGATGGTAGCTACTATCAAATCATCGAACATTCCAGCCGGCGTCGAAAATTGAGACCTATCGGGATTCAGCCCAACATCATCGGGGTAAAGGCTCTGCACCCCTTTCTTGGACGATACCAAAACACTTCCGGAAGGGTCAACCCGCATGGCAATGCTTTTTTGGCCGAAAAATCGGTCAAAAACCGACCAGCCGTCTTGGGAGATAGAAATTATAGAGTATGTTTCCTCTCCCGATTTATCTGAAGACTCAACCCTGTAGGTCCAGGAGTTCCCCTTATCCAGCGGAAGAAAGAGTGCCATATCCGCTTTTCCATAATCCTTAAGCACGTTAGTATAAGATGGAACTTGCCCGATACCACTGTCCCTCGGGATGGGCGGAAGTGGTATATCCTCGACAAACCTTACATTTGTCTTCTGCACATCCAGGGGATAAAGCTTAGTCACGATGTATGGAAACATTCCTGGTTTCCTGGCATTTAAGTCCCCTGTACCAAATGGCCTCACCACGTATCTTACCTCAACGGTATGGTCCGATTTCTTCTCCGCTCCCCATATTTCCGTCGAGCTCGCCAATTTCCCTCTTGACACGATGACAACCACCAGCTCATAACTAAAATCGACGGATGGGATCTCACTCTTTATTCCCAGTTGACTCCACACCTTTCTGAGTTCGTCCTGGTTTTTAACCACTATGTTCTGAGCAGGAGAAGAACTGCCGGTGGTTCCCTCAGATAAAGTGGAGTGTTCTATACCGCCGGGCGAGGCGAATAACAGTGTACAGAAGACAAATAGCCCTTTCATGCTCATAGTTCTCTGCTCCTTTTCCCCTAAATTATACGTTAAAATATCGGGGAGCTTTCACCCGAATCTCTTTATATTGCAAAAGAAACCTTGCTTATGTAAAATTACAAAAGAGTACAACAAACGGAGGGTATAGCAAATTATGACAGACGGCAATCCTTTCAAATTACTGAAAGAGGAAATGGATAAGCACGTGATTGGACACGAAGAGGTTAAGATGGCTCTCCTTCTGGGTGTGATCTCCAGAGAACACATATACATAGAAGGTCCTCCGGGAACGGCAAAAACAATGCTTGCCGAGATCATTTCAGGAGCCGCTCAGCTCAGATTCTTTTTCTATCAGCTTCACCGGGATACAAGATTGTCCGAGATACTGGGCGATTTGGTTATATCGAAACAGATAATAGACAAAGAAGGAGAGGTAATCAAACAGAGAATCGTAAAAGGGGGGATACTTACCGCTGAAATATGCCTACTCGACGATATTTCTCGTGCGCCGGGCGAGTCCCTCAACGTGCTTCTTAGAATATTGAATGAAAGGAAGTTCGGGGATGATTCTATACCCCTTCTTACCGCAATCGCTACGAGCAACCCCACCGCCGACGAATACTATAACGAACCCCTGGACCCGGCAAATTTGGACCGTTTTGTGCTACAGATTAATGCCCAAGGGCTTTCCTATGGCCGGAAGTGGGATCAAGCAAAAGAAATAATAAAATTATACTCCGAAAGACCGCTAAGTTATGAGGTTCCGGTAAGGGTAAGCAAGAAGGTTTTCGATGAATACTATGAAAAACTAGCAGTCGTAGAGATTCCAAACGAGGTCCAAGAGGGTTTAGCTAACTTCGTTGCTACCCTAATCGAAGACTATAACCAAAATGAGACGAACTCCCTGATTTCTGACCGAACGTTCTTCGTGAAGTCCCTAAAAATCATACGGGCACACGCTCTTCTCAATAACCGAGATCATTGCACCCTAGAGGACCTAAGGGCTCTAAAATACATGACTGCTTTTCGCGTACAACCGGAGGTTTTCCTCAAACTCGACGAGATTATTGACGATGTAATCTCAAAAAAAAAAGCCTTCAAACATTCAAAGAGCGATATAGAGCAGCAGACGTCTGAGTTTGAACGCGATATGCCCGGTGCACGGCAGAGGGAAAACCAGGGCGAGAAAGAAAAGCAACCCTCCGACCAACTTTCTGAAGCCCGCCGGACATTTTTCCAGGCACTTAAAGAGCTGAAAGAAAATATAGCTAACGACAACCAAATAAATATGGACAGCGATTTTAATTCCGATATGGAAGCAGGCGGACATCCCGAAGACAACGACGGGGATGGAGAGGAAGGTAGACCGAAGACATCTCAGAAGACCTACTCCAGTAAATCTCCAAAACCGGGCGACGAGGAAGATTACTGGATCGGTGGCAAAAGGAACTTGGAGTCCGCCGACAACGTGAGAATAATAATGAAGGTATTGGAAGGAAACTTCCAGCGTAGCATTGCCATGGATGCTCCCCATCCCGGCGGCCTTCCCCGAAAGTGGAAGAGGATGGTCGACTTTGACGAGATGGAGGACGTGGAGCCGTTTGAGGGTATGTTCTGGGCCGAACATACCACCCCTACCCTTCCCCGGGTTCATAGACGGGAGAAACAGGTTATAGGAGGGGAAATCGCCATACTCCGGGACGTGAGCACCTCTATGATGGGGGTTTATAGTGAATGGTCATCATCGGTGGTCCGTGGGGTAATCGAACTTGCCCGTACAAAAAAAATGAAGGTTGGATACATCGAATTTAACCACCGCTCCTACAAATACAAGAGAAACGACAAGTATTTCACCAGGGACTACAGGTGGATATTGGAGCTGGCCTCAAAAACCGAGTGCTCCGGAAACACCAACTACGAGGATGCGCTCAAGGATGCTCTTTCCGAGTTCAAAGGGAGGGGGCAGAGAAATAAGCATATACTTTTCATCACCGACGGCATTCCCACCTCTGGCGACTGTGAGGTAATCAACGAGAGGATAAGGGCCAAGAAGCTAGGAGTATGTATACACTCGATATTCATAGGCTCAAAAAATTATCCAAAGATACTTCAAAAGATTTCTGAAGAAACCAGCGGTACTCAGTTTATTGCCTCTCGTGGTAAGGACGGGGTGATAAGGATAGAGAAAAAGGACAAAAAATTGCTTAATCCGACCCCGGTCGAAAAACCGCGCGTGGACCCCTTTACCAACGTGTTCTCTCAGTAGGAACGGTTCGTTTTCTTTTGGTACTTAATCACCGCTTCGCGGTGGTTTCGGTAGTCGGAAGAAAAATGGTGAGTACCGTCACCCTTAGACACGAAGTAAACATAATCCACCCTGGCCGGATTTAACGCCGCCCAGAGGGACTCCTTTCCCGGATTAGCGATCGGCCCCGGAGGAAGCCCACTGCTTCTGTAGGTGTTGTAGCTACTGGCCTCGTTTGTTAAATGTTCCTTCCTAAGATTGCCGTCAAAATCACTACCCAATCCGTAAATCACGGTCGGGTCGCTCTCCAGCCTCATTCCCAGCCTCAGGCGGTTATAAAACACCGCTGAGATCAAAGGTCGCTCCGACCCGTCTCCGGTTTCCTTCTCGATGATTGACGCCAGGATAACAATCTCATGATTGGTGAGTTGTGGCTCAGGGGATCCTGACCCAAGAGCTTCATAAACCTTTTTAAATCTTGATGTCATCATCATAATAAGCTCTTCTGGAGTTATACCTTTGGTATAGGAATAGGTATCCGGGAATAGATAGCCCTCAAAACTGGCCACGGAATCTCCTAAAATCTCTCTGGCAAATACAGTGCTTTTCGCCTTCTCCATAAAGTCTTCACCGGACATGACTCCATTTGCATCTAATAACTCGGCTATTTGATCCATGGTCAGGCCTTCCGGTATGGTTATCTTCCTGACTATAACGTCCCCTTTTATGAGTTTCTCAATAATCTGGTTCAACGAGTCACCGGGGCGGAACTCGTACTCTCCGGCTTTCAATCGGTTCTGAGCTCCTTTGAGAAATACGAAGAAGACGAATAATTTTTCGTTCCTTATGACCCCCGATTCCTCCAGGCTAAGAGCAATCTGGCTCAAGCCCATTCCCCGGGGAATATCCACCACTACCTTTTTCCCGAGTGACGGAAGAAAATAAGAAAAATAGAAAAAAAGAGCACTAAGGACAGTGATTATAAGCAAGAAGAAGATAACAGCTAATTGTACTTTCTTCTTGAATCCCATCTTCGAGACCGGGCCGCTCATAAAACCTAATCCTCTCCCTTGGAAATAATTACCAAATCGTCTCTATGTATAATCTCGTCGCCGTATTTATATCCCAGGATATTTTCTATCTCTGATGTCTTTACACCTACTATTCTTCTTATTTCGTCAGAGTCATAAGAGGTGAGTCCTCTGGCCACCTCTGTACCCCTTTCATCGACACACCTAATCAGCTCACCCAAATCGAACACTCCGCGCACTGCCTTAACCCCGGCCGGGAGAAGACTCTTCCCCGACAAGGAGATAGCCCTCTTTGCCCCCTCATCAATCACCACCTCTCCTACCGGTTTAAGGGTAAATGCTATCCAATGCTTTCTCCCCTTAATTCTCTCCCTAGCCGGAAGAAAAAGGGTACCTGTTTCCTTGCCGGAAAATATTTCAGAGAGGGAATTCGGCTTTTTCCCGTTGGAGATAATGGTGGGAACGCCAAAGGCTGCAGCCGTCCTGGAGGCCTCGATCTTGGTCCTCATTCCGCCGGTGGTGGTTTTGCCCAAGGTCTCCCCGGCTATCTCCTCAACCCTTTCGTCTATTTCTTCTATCACCGATATCAGCTCTGCATCGGCGTGGTTCCTCGGATTTTTGTCGTATAAGCCGTCGATGTCGCTGAGCAGAATGAGCAGGTCTGCTTCCACCAGGCTGGTTACCAGGGCGGCTAGGTTGTCGTTGTCGCCAAACATGATTTCCTCGACCGCCACCGTATCGTTCTCGTTTATGACTGGAATCACTCCCATTTTAAGTAGCGTGAATAGTGTCTTACGGGCGTTTAAAAATCTTTTTCTCACTGAAAGCCCATCGTGAGTAAGCAGGATCTGCGCCACCCTTTCCCCAAACTCAGAGAATGCCTTTTCATAGTACCAGATAAGAGTACTCTGGCCGCAGGCGGCTATAGCCTGTTTCATGGATATGTCCCTGGGCTTGTCGCCGAGCCTAAGTTTCTTCATACCGGCGGCAATGGCCCCTGAAGAAACTAAGATCGGCTCTATGCCCCTGGATTTCATTCCAGAAACTTCTTTGGCAATCTGGCCGAAGACGCCCTCGGACAACTCACCATACTCATTCGTAAGGACGCTACTCCCTATCTTTATCACTACCCTTTTGACGCGGGAAATCAGAGCTTTTCTTTCTCTTTTTTTCATGGGAACTAAGACAGCTTATAATTCTACCTGAAAGGCAGTGACTGGTTGAGGGGGTATTTCTTGACAACACATGCTCATCTGGCTATCTTTAAATTCACTAAGAGCGGGAATAGCTCAGTTGGTAGAGCGTCTCCTTGCCAAGGAGAAAGTCGCGGGTTCGAGTCCCGTTTCCCGCTCCAGTTCTTTAGCCTTACTAAACAGTTTTTATTTTAGCCACGAATTAACACGAATCAGAACCAAAAAAACCATGCACGATAAATGGTTCACAATGCATGAAATTTTTACAAGTATCCGGCATCGTGTATCCTGCCTATTTCCCTTCGCGGTAATATTTTTTTCTCTGTGCTAATACATTGGGACATACCCCGGCTGGGATTGGATTCGGTCACACCAGTCTCGGACGGCAGGAAAAGGAGAAAGACTTACCTCCCCCTCCTCAGCAGTATTCACATAAGCGTAGCAGCCGATATCGGCTATGGAATAATACCCAGCCAAGAAATCGTTTTTCTTTAAATGATTATTCAGTATCTCAAGAAGCAAGCTTACCACTCTCACGAAGTGCCGCAAGCTCATTCTCATTGCCGTTTTCTGGGGGAACAAATCTGGTCATGAAGCGTGCCCTTGCCAGAATGGGTCAAGTGTTGTCTTCCCGAAGAAAAGCCACTGAGATATTGCGCCAAAGGTTCTTAGTTCATCGGAATAAATACGGTTAGGTACATATTTTTACCTAAATAAAGAGGTATTGCATTTGCCTCCCACATAATAAACTCGCCATTAACAAGAACAGGGATTTTCTTGTTTGGATTGAGTGCTATGAATTCCGGGCTGTTTTGTTCTCCTTAAAAGTATCTAAATTTATTCTCTCATATTCCAACCCAAGCTGGCTTAAAGCCAGCCTTACCTTGTAGCAATTTACGGAGAGTGGAAAGTCATATAGCTTTATCATCGGCTTATCCGTCTGAAAAGGTATCGTTACCCTATATTCACTCGTCTATGTATTTCAAAAATTTCTCCGTAAACCTCTCCTTTCCCATTATCTTGAAGAGCATTTCCTTTTTGGGAATGTAATAAGCAACCTTAGCTCGGGTGCAAATCACCTTTTTCTCATCCATTATGCTGGCATTCACAAAGACCCTTCTTCCCTGAATTCGGTCAATCTTACCCCTTACCTCCAGCAAAGAAGGCGTCTTAACCGCATTCAGGAAATCCATCTCCACCTTGACTGTGACCCCGATCTTCCTGAGCTTATCGAACATCGCCCAGAACGCCACTTCATCGACCAGAGCGCATTGAACCCCGCCGTGAAGAATGCCCGGAAACCCAGCGAAGTGTTCTTCCGGTTTTATCCGGGTGAATACCTCTTCGGTTTCATCATCGGCATAGAATTTCATCCTGAGCCCCAAGTTATTCCGGGGGTCGCAGGCAAAACACCCATAGCCCGGGAAGTCAATAAAAACGTTTTCTATCTCTCGAATCATCGGGCAGTAAGTTTATCCGAAGAGAGACTAGGGGCAAATTTGCTTCTGATCGGACGCTGATGAACACTAGCAAAGAGATGCATGATGCACGATACATGTTTCATGTTTTATCCTGCATCGTGTATTCTGCACCCTGAATCAGCATATTCATATTCTTTAACCCCTCTCCTTGCCTGGAGTGAGATTAACGGACTTCTTCTCTTTCAATCACCTTTGCCACCGCAGCAACCTTCTCCCCCGGCTCCAGGTCTATTAGCCTTAGACCCTGCGTGCCCCTTCCATAGACACTTATCTGGGAAGCCTCCATCCGAATCACCTTCCCGTGGGTGGTAATCAGAATAACCTGCATATCATTTGTTACCTGGAAGGCCCCCACGACCCTTCCATTCTTCTCCGTAGTCTTAATCGTAATAACACCCTTTCCCCCACGTCCAGTAAGCCGGTATTCGGAAACAGGGGTTCTCTTTCCATAACCCATCTCCGTAACCGTAAGCACCTGTACATCCTTATTCTGAATTACCTCAAGGCTTACCACCTCATCTTCCTCATCCAGCCTTATTCCTATCACCCCGGTGGCCGTCCTGCCCATATCCCTTACATCTTCTTCGTTAAACCTGATCGCCTGTCCGAAACGGGTGGTTAGCAGAATCTCATCATTGCCGCTGGTGATTGCCGCACCGATGAGCTCATCGCCCTCCCGCACGTTCACGGCTACTATGCCACCGGCGCGCGGGTTTGAATAAGCCATGAGCTCGGTCTTCTTGACTATTCCGTTTTTGGTTGCCATTATCACAAACTGTCCCTCTTTGAATTCGCGCACCGGAAGAACGGCGGCAACGCTCTCTTTAGAGGATAAATCGAGCAGGTTAACTATGGCTTTTCCCTTGGCCGTAGGCCCCGCCTCGGGGATCTCGTGAACCTTCAACCAGTAGCACCTTCCCAAGTTGGTGAAGAAAAGAACGTAGCTGTGAGTAGACGCTACGAAGATAGTTTCGACGAAATCGGTATCTTTCGTAACCATGCCAGTCTTTCCTTTACCGCCCCTCCTCTGGCTTCGGTATACGCTAAGCGGTGTGTTCTTGATGTACCCTTCATGGGTAATAGTCACCACCATGTCCTCGTCGGCAATGAGGTCCTCTATGGAGATATCATCCACGTCATCGATGATCTCCGTCCTTCTCTCATCATCGTAACGCTTTTTTATGTCTTCGAGTTCTTCGACAATGATATCAAGGATGAGCTGTTCCTTGGCCAGGATCTCTTTAAGCTTGGCCACGGTCTTGATCAGTTCATCCCTTTCCTCCAGTATCTTTCCCCTCTCTAGAGCTGTGAGTCTCTGAAGCCTCATATCCAGGATGGCCTGGGCCTGAATGGCCGAGAGGGATAGTTTTGCTATTAATCCATCCTTGGCCTCTTGCGGGCTCTCCGATTTTCTAATCAATGCGATCACTTCGTCCAGATGGTCAAGCGCAATTTTGAGACCTTCTAATATGTGGAGCCTCTCTTCCGCCTTACGAAGCTCGTATTGGGTTCGCTTGGTTACTACTTCCTTTCTGTGCTCTATGAACTGAGTTATCAGGTCCTTTAGGGGAAGAACCCGGGGCTGATTCCTTACCAGGGCAAGCATGATTATTCCGAAAGAGGTATCCATCGGGGTATGCTTATAAAGCTGATTCAAGGTCACCTCCGCGTTTTCCCCCCGCTTTATCTCCACGACTACCCTGATCCCTTCCCTGTCCGACTCGTCGCGGATGTCCGAGATAGACTTTACCTTCTCATCCTTCACCAACTCGGCAATACGCTCGATAAGCTTCGCCTTATTGACCTGAAAAGGTATCTCGGTGATGATAATGCTTTCCCTATCGCCCTTCTTCTGTTTCTCGATCTTGGCTCGGGCTCTTAACTTGATAATCCCCCGGCCAGTGGCATAGGCCTCTTTTATAGCCTCTCTACCACATATGAAACCTCCGGTAGGGAAATCGGGCCCGGGCACGTGTTTCATCAACTCTTCGAGCGAGATATTGGGTTTTTTTATCTGGGCGATGATGGCATCTACCAGCTCCCCCAGGTTGTGAGGAGGTATGTTGGTGGACATACCGACGGCGATCCCGGAAGAACCGTTTAAAAGGAGGTTGGGAATCTTTGCCGGTAGGACAACCGGCTCGACGGCGCTACCATCGTAGTTGGGGACGAACTCCACCGTCTCTTTGTCTATATCCTCGAGCATCTCCCCGGCGATGCGGTCAAGCCTTACCTCCGTGTAACGCATAGCCGCAGGCGGATCTCCATCAATAGAGCCGAAGTTTCCCTGCCCGTCGATCAGCGGATAGCGCATGGAAAATTCCTGAGCCATTCTCACTATGGCATCATAGATGGCGGCGTCTCCGTGGGGATGATATTTTCCCATCACGTCTCCGACTATCCTGGCCGATTTCTTATAAGGTTTATTCCACTCATTCCCTAGTTCATACATGCCGTAGAGAATACGGCGGTGAACCGGTTTTAAACCGTCCCGGGCATCGGGAAGGGCGCGTCCGATGATGACGCTCATCGAATAGCTGAGATAGGACTCCTTCATCTCCTCTTCGATGTTTACAGGCAATATCTGAGAAGCAGTAGTCATCTAAATATAGACCTCCTGATATTACAATCCCCCTACTTTGAGCTTACAGTAAATAGACGAGGTTCTTACTTTAACTGGAAAGTTTCGAGTGCTTTTTCCGACGAGAAAATCTTGTAATTTGTAGGGAGAATTATCAATTTAGCGTAAATTTAGAATATACGAAATGAGACCCGATGTCAAAGAAGAGGAGTCACCGTAGAGAAGCAACATCTTGCGTCTTTACAATTGGGGTAATCCACATTATACGGGGATACGCTGGCCACAATACAACGTAAGGAACGCAGACCTGTACAGCAGCGTCGAAATATATGCATTACCTAGAAACACAAAGTCCACAAAAGTGCCTTCTAAATCATGACCGTTCAAATAATCCATTAAAGTCCAAATAACATTAGCTGTCAGAAAAAAGGATCACTTCGGTCCTGGAATTTATGCCTTCGACTACGCTCCCTTCGTTTCCGCTACTCACCCTTCGTCGTAGTTTATCCTGAGCCTTTCGGCTACGCTCAAGATAAACTAAGCCGAAGGACTCAGGGTGAAGGGGGTTACTATGGCTTTATCCCCTTCTTCATGGTGAGCGGAGTCGAACCATCATGGTGAGCGAAGTCGAACCATGAGCTTTTCGATAAACTCTGATAAGAACCCCCAACGAAGCAATCTCTTGTTTTAGACAAGTTTATTAAGAGACTAAATCTTTAGCTAAGATCACAGTTTCTCTTCTCACAATTATGTTTTGCCCCACTATCAAATTGGGCTATAATTTCCCTGTGAAAAATAAAGAAAAACCAATCCTCGTCCCATATCGCGATATCCTGAATAAGATTCGATTAAGTTTCCCCCAGCCGGTAAGCGACCGCGTCCACGACTCCTACCTGGTCCACACCGTAATGCGTGCCCTAGACGGTGTAGATGCCCTCAAAGGCGAACTGCCGATACTAGGAAAACGAGAACCCCTGGATTACACCTCGGCTCGTATGACCCGCCTGCCCGAAGAATCGTCCTCGTTAGAGGATGTAATCTCAGCATTGGTCAAATACCTGGAGGGTATGACCATCTGGGGACACCCGCGTACTCAGCAGAACGTAGTCCCCCCGCCCTCCATCGCCTCGCTTATTGGCATGACCCTGGCCCAGCTTTATAACCCGAACCTGGGATGGGATGTGTACAGCCACCGGGTGGCGCTGGCCGAAGTGGAAGTCGTAGCGATGGTCTCTGCACTGGTCGGATACAACCCGGTTCAATCTTCAGGGGTATTCACATTCGGAGGCACCGGCACCACCCTTTACGGTGTGAAGGTGGGAATCGAGAAAGCAATACCCAAAGCCATGGAGAACGGGGTGCGAGAAGATGCAGTAGTTTTTGCGAGCGATTGCAGCCACTATTGCCGTTTCAACGTCGCCGGCTGGTTAGGCTTGGGCGAGAAGAACCTCATAACAATCCCTACCAATGCCCGGAACGAGATGGATATTCCCGCGCTCAGGAAAAGGGCAAGGGAGGTGTTGGCAGAGGGAAGGAAGATAGCCGGTTTTATATGCACCATGGGAACTACCGATGCATTCGGGCTCGACGACCTGGAGGAAGTAGTCAAATTACGAAACGAATTGATGGAGGAATTTAGGTTGCCCTATTGTCCCCATGTCCATGCCGATGCGGTGATCGGCTGGGCCTGGTCGGTCTTTAATGACTATCCTTTCGAGGAAAACCCGATGGGCTTCCGCCCGCGCACCGTTCGCGCCCTGGCCGGAGCCGGCAATAGAATCCGCGACCTGCACCTCGCTGACTCGGTCGGCGTCGACTTTCACAAAACCGGCTTCACCCCGTACATTTCTAGCCTGGTTCTCTTCAAGGACCGAAAGGACCTGCAATTGCTTCAACGAGACCAGGAAAAGATGCCTTATCTATATCAATTCGGTGAGCACCGACCAGGAATGTACACCGTGGAGACATCCAGGAGCGGTGCCGGGGTGCTTGCGGCACTCGCCAACTTGAAGCTCTTCGGAAAGAAGGGCTTACAGGCCATAATCGGGCATATCGTGGAGATGGCCCAGCTTCTTCGCGAGCACCTGGAGGGACATGCCTATACCACGGTGCTTAACCGCGACAACTTCGGCACGGTGACCATATTCCGGGCCTATCCCGACGGCATAAACACATTTGAGATCAAAGAACAGGAACTGCATGACCCGGCATTCCGGGACACCCTTCTTCGCCACAACGAATACAACCGCCGCATTTCCGACTATGTGCATGACGAAGCGATGGGGGGAAGGGGAGTAGTGCTCTCGCTCACAGACTGCTACCGCTACACATCCTACGGCGAGCCGGTGGTAGGCCTCAAATCCTACATTCTCTCCCCCTTCGTAGATGAGGAAAACATCGAGGCGATCGTGGATAAGGTGCTAGAGGCGAGGGAAAAGATAACTATCTAAACGGCGAAGCCTTTTCTGACTGGACGCCTAGCCGACGGCATTTCTAGAGTAGCACCACATCAATCCTCTCATAACCTTCGTTTTTCTTCTTTTGCTTGAGGAGGGTGTAGTGCTAAACGCCCATCATTATATGCATCTTAGCATCTTAGATAGGTCTTGCTTTAAAAGGTGTGGCTACGCTCCAGGGATTTACGATCCCATCCTCCCAGAGTGGCCGCGGCTTCGTATGTACTTTGTAAAAACTCGAGCAAAGTGTCGTCGGGCGATTGGGCTTCTCTGACCGCATCATACGGCAGCAGAAACTCCCGAAAGTCGTCGCTGTAGTAAGCGCTCTCCGGCCTGACTGCAGCTTTGGCAAAGCCATTAGGTTCCGGGTAAGCATATGAGTAGAAGACCGGATGGGATACCGTACCGCCGCCTGCCCAGAATCCGCAACTGCTGACCTCATGTGAATAGGCCTCCCGGGTTACAGCGTCGGGAAGGTTGGGGATTCCTCCGGGATGCTCCGGCGCCCGCCGTCCGGAGAAGCGGGTTACCGCCAGGTCAGGGGCGCCCCAGAAGAAGTGGACGGGGCTGCATTTGCCGATGAATCGGCCCCTAAATCGCTTGAAGACCCGGTCTGACTGCGCCAGTATCCGCCAAAAACGGGTGGCATACTCCGGGTCGTAGGATGCGTGTTGTTCATCCTGGTCGAAAGGAATCGGGTCCGGCACTTCGTTTGGTTTCGTATTGATCTTGAGATACAAATCAAGCTTGCCGAGCTCCTCCATAAGCTGTCTGTAAAACGCCGCAACGGAGAGCGGCCGAAGCGGAACTATGCCAGCTCTATCATCGCTGCACTGTATTAGTAGCTTGTGGTCAATAAAATCGAAAGCGATCTGGAAAATCCTCGTTCCATATGAGAGAGGAGAGGTGGTGAGTCCACGGGCGGTAACGTATAGTGTCGCGTTCCAGGAATGGTTAACCCAGGGACTCTGGGCCATACGAATCTTCCCGACTATCTGTAACCACATGTGCAGTGTGGCATATGTATCCTTCCAGGCATCCAACGGGAGACTCGGCCATGCTTCGTTTTGTGAAATGGATTGTGACGACATAATAAACCTCCTCTCGGCAAAGCTAAGTATGAATGGCTGTAAGTCATAGCTAAAGTTAATTGCAATCGAGACTACAAAACCTGTTTTCGGGTCAAGAAGAAGTGGAAATGGGAAACTATACAGAAAAGAACCTCCCTCTTTGTCGGCGAGTATACTGGCGGAAAATATTACTCAAGGAGAAAGGGATGCATGGCTTTTTCTTAGCTCGCAATCCAAATCCGGAAGTGGATTTCTCAAACCTGCCAGTGGAAGGGTGCAAAGTGACCGTTATTCTGACCGCCGGTGTCGTCCCAGTCGAGACCAAATGCGTGAAAGTGACTCCGCGTTGCCCTTGCCAAACCCAAGCGAGGATTAACCGGATGAAGCGTGTTATCGATGCACATCGGCTCGTCGGGACTGGCCGGGCTGCTCACTCCTTCCAATCCCTGGTCAAGAATGCCCGGAATGGATATTGACCGGCTCTTCCCGTTCTTCTGGTAGTGAATGGGCCTGGACTCCGTCCCCAAAAACTGGCCGATCAGCGGGGCTAGGTTCGCCATTGGCCCACCGGCCTGGCCGCTGGCGATGGCGGTCAGCGCTTCCTGTTGTTCCGGATTTGCCCGCTCGTCTAGAATGAGACCGACGGACCAATTTCCTTCTATCATCTTGCCTGGCGAGCGCAATGCAATAACAAAGCTCAAATCATCCAGGACTAAATTACTATAGCGCCCTTTATCGATATGAAAGGCTAGTACCGCAGTACACGAGTCCTTGGTAGGCTTCGCCTCCAGGTTCGTATAGATGCAGGGACAGAGAAAATCGCAACTGCAGGTCTCAAAATAATCACCGGCTACTTGCCAGGATGTATCGGCCATAGTTTTTCTCCTTTAAACCTTGTTTAGCGTATTATTACTGCAAGCTATTGCTTGCCTAACTACCAGAATACAAAAAACCTGATTGCAGGTCAAGGAGAGAAAATGGAAAGTAGCCTACGGAGCTCATCGTCCGTTCTTCCTGAGCA
>DATMAT010000010.1 GCA_035559815.1 Thermodesulfobacteriota bacterium | reverse complement strand
TTTTTTCTATTTCCGTAGCTTTGTGGATGAACCTGACGGTTTTATTATAGTATTTCTGGATATATCCTTCTTCATTAACCGGTTTTTGTATGACTACTTTTATGTAGTAGCTATGAATTGCAGAAAGCCACTTATAATCCTAGAAATACCAAGGTTGTTCCCCACGATATTCGTGATATCTTACACTGTATTTAAATAAGTAGCAGAAACCTTTTTCTTTGCTAGTTGTGTCTCTACTTCGATTAAAGTAGGGGGCAATCGAGCATCATCCTATTTGTTATCCCCGAAATCATTAATCGGGGATCCATGTACTTTTTGGATTCCCGCTTGCGCGGGAATGACAGATCGGGGGGGATTCCCACTCCCCCCTTCCGCGAGGACAAGCTTCGTGGGAAAGACACTCTCTTTGTCGTCATGCCTGAATGTTTCTCCTATAAATGCCTTAGTGGACAGATTTAAGCGGGAATGACGCTTTTGAGAGCGGAGTAACTACATTTCTTTGTTTTAACGATGTTTGACACCCATACGCCCAAACGACTAAACTTTTACTATCTATATTCCTGGGGATATGAGGCATGGAAGTAAAGAAAGAACTAAAGACGCTGGCAAGGCCATCTCTTGCCGAAATATTGGATGAGCACTCTCAAGAGGGCGAGCTTTATCAAAGATTAGAAGATAACAAGGTTCTCTGCTACGCCTGCGGCCACAGGTGCTTGATACGAGACGGCTTAAGGGGAATATGCAAAGTAAGATACAACAAGAATGGAAAACTATTTGTCCCAAAAGGGTACGTGGCCGCACTACAGTGCGACCCTACGGAGAAGAAACCATTCTTCCACGTCCTTCCCGGTTCATCAACGCTAACCTTTGGTATGCTTGGCTGTGATTATCACTGTGCCTATTGTCAGAACTGGCTTACCTCCCAGGCCCTTCGGGACTCTTCGGCGGGAATAGACCCGATGGCTGTTACGGCAGGGCAGATGGTTCGTATTGCTAAAAGATATGGAGCGAGTATGGTCGGAAGCTCCTACAACGAACCGCTTATTACTGCGGAATGGGCTGCGGATGTTTTTAGACTGGCGAGAGAGCAGGGATTTAAAACCGCCTTTATCTCAAACGGAAATGCAACCCCGGAGGTTCTAAAATATCTAAGACCGATTACAGATTGCTACAAAGTGGACCTAAAATCCATGCAGGATAAAAACTATAGAAAGCTGGGCGGGCTTCTTGGCACTGTTCTTGAAACCATTCCCCGGCTGGTGGAGATGGGATTCTGGGTGGAGATTGTTACGTTGATTGTACCCGGATTCAACGACTCGGATGAAGAATTGAAATCCGCAGCAAAATTCCTCGAAGATATATCACCGGATATTCCCTGGCATGTCACCGCGTTTCATAAGGATTACAAGATGACCGACCCGGATAATACATCGCCTGAGACCTTAATCCGCGCCGCAGAAATCGGTTATGAAGCAGGGCTGAAATTTGTTTACGCAGGAAACCTTCCCGGATACGTAAGAAACTACGAGAACACCTACTGCCCAAACTGTCATAAACTGTTAGTTGAGAGATACGGATATAAGATTTTGGATTATTGTATTACTAAAGATGGGAAATGCCCCAATTGTTCCTACGCTATTCCCGGGATTTGGTGGTGAATTATCCTTCCAAACCTGTCTAAAATAATGGATTGCTTCACTTCGCCGGCAATGACAGCCCGTAAGGATTTTCCATTTCTCTCACTTCTGGGAGAGGAGAACGGAGGGAAACCCGTAAGGGCGTTCATGGTTCGACAGGCTCACCACGAACGCCATATAGAATGAGGAGAGAGAGGAAATAAAATCTAAAGAAGTTATTTTGCACAGCAGTGTTTTCAAACCATTCTTGATCTAATAATAATAGTTTTGTCTTAGCTCTTTGCTATCCAAAAATATGCGGAATATACCTATTTGACTACCTCATTCGTCTTACCTATGCTTAGTAGTAAGACTATACGGAGGGAGTAAGATGATAGTAAAGGTTTCGTCAAAGGGGCAAGTTGTAATTCCAAATGAGATAAGAGAAAAAATGAAAATCAAAGCGGGCGTCTTTCTTGAATTTAGGCAGATAGACGATAAACGCCTTGAGGTGACGGTTATCAAAGACCCCGTCGAGGAATTGCATGGGATTCTCAAGGGCACAAACGCCCTACAAGAGTTGGAAGAGGAACATAGAAAGGAGATAGAAGAGGATGAAATACTTGCTCGACGCATGGGCGGTACTCGCATGGCTCCAAGAAGAAAGCGGTCATCTTAGAGTTGATGCTTTGATTCGCAAAGCACGAAACAAAGAAGTCAACCTGATCCTGGGCATAGTTAACTTTGGAGAGGTTTTCTATACTTACGCAAAGACGAGGGGTATTGAAGAGGCAAAAAGAGCTGAGCAATTGTTGAGGCTTCTTCCCATAAATATAGTCGCACCCGTGGAAGAAAAGCTAGTCATGAGTGCTGCACACCTTAAAGCACTTTACCCTGTATCCTATGCCGATGCCTTTGCCGCTGCACTGACCGAGAAGGAAAAAGCAATTCTTGTTACCGGTGACACCGATTTCAAGAAGGTCGAGAAAAGGATAAAAATTGAATGGTTAAGGTGAAGGTGGAAACCTTCCCGGATATGTAAAAACTGCGAAAACAACGTTTTAGGCGGCTTCTTCAAAACTCACAATTTCGAGCTCAGGTTTTTTCTTTCTCACATCCTCAGCAATCTTTTCTAGCCTTTCAGCTACATCTGAGGGAATCCACTTTTCTCCGCATTGAGAGCAAATATTGGCGGGTACACCTCTCACAATTAGGAGGCCAAATCCTAAGTCTACAGTAAAGGTAGTAAGTCCTTTTTCCTTATTCCCTCCACAAAGCGGGCACTGCCCCATCTTATTTTCTCCTAGTTTTATAATCGGATTCAAACTTATCTAAAATCGGTTCATAGACTGTAATAATATATGCCGTATTTTCTTTCTCATCAAGACTGACAACTACATGAAGCGGTTTACCCTTCGTCAAACTGAGTAGAAGGCAACTGGGAAATGGTTTATCTTCTGGATAATCTTCGATAATCTCCCCATCCATTATAACTTTTATCACTTCCTCTCTAGTAATACCACGTTCAATAATACGATTAATTGTGTGTTGTCTCCACTCATATTTCCCAGATTTGATACATTTTCTTAGTTTACTTAAGTTCATGCTACCTAAGTATGGTTAAAAGTGCACTTCCGGCTCAAAAAGGTTGACTTATATTATCCTGTGCCGCTGGGAAATCAAAGCCGTACTAGTCTATTATTTTCTTTTTTCAAACCAGATTATGGCTCAAGCTCTATAGATATAAATCGGTTATGAAGCGGGACTCAGGTTTGTTTATGCCGGAAATCTTCCTGGATGGATAGAAGATTTTAAATCATTGTATCACTGGTGATGGTAAGTGCCCTAGTTATTCATCAAATATTCCGGGGATATGGTGGTGAGAGGGGGAATTATTCCTGATGGAGTAATAATATAAGTTTTTATTTTGTCCGATTTAGTTTCTTCGACTTGTTCTGATATTTGTTTTAATTTTTCTTTGGAAATATCTTCCGTGGCTAATAAGATAGCAATACCATAATGAATTCTTTTACTTGAAATTTGATCTCGAAGTTTATTAATATCTGCAAGGAATCCATCTTTCATTGCCTTATTCAATCCCCAACCGTATTTTAATTGTATTGCTACTGAGATTATCTTTTCGTTCCAGTGGTAGGCATCATTTTTCATCGAGGAGTCGTCAAGCAAAACAATATTAAATCTGTCGGCGGATTTTTTAGTGCGAGGATATTCAGAGTGGAGAATTACGCTTAACTTTGGCCTTATGCTTTTCCCGCTCCAGGAGAAATTGTATTCGGTGGGGCTGAGCAGTTTGGAACTTTCGAGTTCTTCAGATATGCATCGCATGAGTTCGAATTGAAAATCCGATTCAGTAATGAAATAATATGAACAATTCTGTAGTTTTTCCCAAACTCTTTTGACCGAATTTTCGATAATTTCTAGATGAGTATTTAATAACATCATAGTGTATTTCCTAAACTCTATTAGCACCATTATCTCTCAACGAGAACTCCTTTCTCAACAAGCAGTTTTTATTAATTAAGTAAGCGCTCGTCAGCCCACGAGCAAGACTCGTTGGCTAAGCATGGTAAACGGCAATGAAATTTAGGAAACCTCCTCAATTTGCCTAACACTCCTTTTCCTATATAATACCTTCGTTAGTTTTCTTGCGGCTTACGCAATCCAATATGGAAACCAGATATATTAGGAATTTCTCCATAATTGCCCATGTGGACCATGGCAAATCCACCCTTGCCGACAGGATCCTAGAATTCACCGGGACGGTGACCGAGCGAGAGATGACCGAGCAATTTCTCGACCAGATGGACTTAGAAAGAGAGCGTGGAATTACCATCAAAGCCCAGGCGGTGAGGATCAACTACAAAGCAGAGGATGGAATTACCTATGAATTTAACCTGATCGACACCCCCGGCCATGTTGATTTCAGCTACGAGGTTTCTAGGAGCCTTCAGGCCTGTGAGGGCGCCCTCCTGGTGGTGGATGCTTCACAGGGGGTCGAGGCTCAGACGGTGGCACACGCCTTTCTCGCTGCCGATTCCGGACTGGAGCTTGTTCCGGTCATAAACAAGATCGACCTTCCTGCGGCCGAGCCGGACAGGGTAAAGAGTGAGATCGAGGAGATAATCGGGATAAGCGCCGAAGATGCCGTCTTGGCCAGTGCAAAAGAGGGAATTGGAACGAAGGAAATACTAGAAGCGGTAGTAAAGAAAATCCCGCCCCCAAAGGGGGAAGCCGAAGCTCCTTTAAAAGCCCTAATCTTCGATAGCTGGTTTGACTCCTATCAGGGCGTAGTAATGCTCGTTCGGGTCTTCGAAGGAAAGATCAAACTGGGAATGAGAATTCAACTGATGTCCACGGGCAAAACCTATGAGGTAAAAAAGCTCGGTGTTTTTTCTCCGAGAGCCATCGAGGTAGGAGAGATTTCTACAGGAGAGGTCGGATTCGTCACGGCGTCAATAAAGGAGATAAGCGAAGCAAAGGTGGGAGATACCATTACCGACGCGGCGAGGCCGACAGATAAACCCCTTTCCGGATTCCGGGTGATGAAACCGATGGTTTTTAGCGGTCTTTACCCCATCGACCCCGGGGATTATGACAAGCTCCGCGATGCTCTCGAAAAGCTCAGGTTAAACGATTCAGCCTTTGTGTACGAGCCTGAAACTTCCCTTGCACTCGGGTTCGGATTTCGCTGCGGATTCCTGGGGCTTCTCCATATGGAGATTGTTAGAGAGAGGCTGGAGAGGGAATTCGAACTTGAGCTTATTTCTACTGCGCCCACGGTTGTTTACCGGGTTACCGATACAAAGAGAGAGGTGAGTTTAGTGGATAACCCGAGCAAGCTCCCTTCTGCTGACAAGATAGAAATAATGGAAGAGCCCTATGTGCTGGTGATGATACACACGCCTAGTGCCCACCTGGGTGCCATATTCGACCTCTGCGAGAAGAGGCGCGGGGTTCAGAAGAATTTGAAATACCTGACCCAGGACCGGGTCATAGTGGAGTACGAGCTTCCTCTCTCCGAGATAATCTTCGATTTCTTCGACAAGCTTAAATCGGTTACCCGCGGCTACGCCTCCATGGATTATGAGCTTATCGGCTATAAAGAGTCGGAGCTGGTAAAGCTCGATGTGCTTATTAACGGTGAGCCGGTGGATGCGCTTTCCATAATCGTACACAAGGAGAAGGCCTACGAAAGAGGAAAGGAGCTTGTGGAGAAGCTTAGGAGACTGATACCGAGACAGCTTTTTGAAGTGGCGCTTCAGGCGGCCATAGGAAACAGGGTGATTGCGCGGGAGACGGTGAAAGCGGTGAGAAAAGACGTCACCGCAAAGTGCTATGGAGGCGACGTGACCAGAAAAAGAAAGCTCCTGGAGAAACAGAAGGAGGGGAAAAAGCGCCTCAAGCAAATAGGCAAAATCGAGATTCCCCAGGAGGCGTTTTTGGCAGTGCTTAAAACGTGATTGGTTGAATTACGGAACCACGACGACACAAAGAAAGATAATGGATACAAATTTGGAAGCCAGGAGTCAGAATTCAGAAGCCAGAATAAATCGATGAAGATCGTCTTTCTTCTGACTACAGGGTGCTGGATTCTGTATTCTAACTTAGTGTCTTGGTGCCGTTGTGGTTAACTACCCTATTTCTCCTTCGGCAGCATCATCTGGGTCAGGGCATAGGTGGCCGGGCTTATCGCTTCCGGGTCGGTGGGGATGTTTATCAATGCTGGCACCCCCGAGGAAAAAGCACGCAAGAGCGCTCCGCGTATCTCTTTTGGGTCAGTCACCAGTTCCCCGTATCCCCCCAACACCTTAACCAGTTCATGAAAGGGGGTAAAAGGAAGGTCCACTCCCACCGTCTGGCGTTCCCTTCCGTAGGTTAGCCAGAGCTGATGCTTGGTCATTCCCCAGGACTGGTCGTTGCATACTATTGTGACGAAGGGAATCTTGTGCCTTATGGCCGTCTCAAGCTCCATGAAGTTCATCCCTATCGCACCGTCGCCGCTTATGAGCGCTACCTGCCTATCCGGGTAAGCCACCTTCGTCCCGATAGCAAAGGGTACTCCTACTCCCATACATCCAAGTGGGCCTCCTTTAACGTAATGCCCCGGTTTGGCTACGTGATAGGTAGTGTCTGTCCAGACCTGAGTATCTCCGCCGTCGATTACCAGCATGCCGTCCCCGCCCAAAACCTGCTCCACCTCCTTGATTACCCTGAGGGCGTGAATGGGGGTTTTGTTGGAATTCCTGATCTCTTCGGCTTTCTGCCATTCCTCTTCACGCCACTTTTGAGCCAGTTCTGCCCAGGGTTTATAATCGAGGTTAATGGAATGCCTCTCCAGATATTCGGAAAGCTGGAAGAGCACCTTACCCACGTCGCCAATTATCCCCAGATCTGCCGGCCTGTTTCTCCCTATCTCTCCGGGGTCGATGTCCACCTGAATAACCTTTGCATCGGGGTTAAAGGTCCGGCCGAATCCGATGTATAGGCTTAGCCTGATGCCCAGGAGCAGGATCAGGTCCGCCTCGGAGGTTATTTTCTTAAAGCCCACCGGGGCAGATGGGCTTGCTGCACCAAAGCACATCGGGTGGTCATCCGATAAAATTCCCCTTCCAAAGTTCAGGGTGAAGGTGGGGACCCCGACCCGGTCTATAAATTTCTTGAGTTCTTCATCTGCCCCGGAGTACCAGGCGCCGCTTCCGGCAATGACCACCGGACGGCGGGCGGATTTAAGCATTTCGACGGCACGTGCAACAGCTTCTCTCGCTGCCTCCACTTTGTAGGAGGGGATTTCCGTGTTGTATCGTTCCACTTTTCCTTCTTCTAAATTCGCATACAGAACCTCGTAGGGCATTCCCAGATAGACCGGACCGGGCCTTCCGGAGATAGCCTTCTTGTAAGCGGTAGACACATATTCGGGGATCCGCTTCGGGTCAAAAATGGTCCTGGCCCATTTGGTAATCGGTGTGATGACCGCCTGCTGGTCGATATCCTGTAGAGGAAGCCGGTCATTCTCCTCAATCCCCGATTTCCCGGAAAGAAGGAGGCACGGGGAATTGGAGAGATATGCCCCGGCTATTCCGGTAAGGGTATTGGTAAATCCCGGACCTGCCGTGACCAGGCATATTCCCGGTTGCCTCTTCACCCTTCCATAAGCGTCGGCGGCCATGGATGCCCCCTGCTCGTGATGGAAGTCTATGAGCCTTATGCCGAAATCCACACAGGCATCATAAATGGGGTTTATATGGCCCCCGCTAAGGGAGAATATCTCCCGCACCCCTAGCTCATGCAAGGTTTTCACTACTAGCCATCCACCGTGAACTTTGGACATTGTTTCCCTCCTATCTATTCTCGGTCCGGGCTCGAAATAACATTAATGGGCAGAGGGTCAACTGATTTTTATTTCCTCCCTTTAAGTAGGGAAAAAAAATTCATAAGAGTTGGTTTAGTTATATCGAACCCGGGTCAGCATAAAATACTTTTACACTAATCCATTTGTAAATCAAATAAGGTTTTCGTGACGGATATTCAAATGGTAAAAGATAATCGCCTACACTTGTATATCTACTTGGTTAACTGTTAAAATAACTCTTTAGTTGGGAATTCCCTGTGGTTTGCCACAGGGTTACCACTATATTGTCATTGCGAATACATTCACGGAGCCTGCACTGAGAGAATCGAAGTGTTCAGTGTAAACTCCGTGAAGGAATCTGACACCGCGTGTCATTCTGAGCCATGTCCTGAGCGGAAGTGAAGGAGCAGCGAAGGATCTAACGGATTGCCTCGTCGCGGAGTCTATCCTGAGTGAAATCGAAGGACTCCTCGCAATGACAAATGAGACGCTATTATTCTAAGACCATACCCTGCAGCT
Organism: Thermodesulfobacteriota bacterium; assembly: GCA_035559815.1. Lineage (NCBI taxonomy): Bacteria > Pseudomonadati > Thermodesulfobacteriota > Thermodesulfobacteriota bacterium. The sequence continues at coordinate 96,348 of DATMAT010000010.1, read as the reverse complement.
TACTGCAGGTTGTTGATTAGGAGGTAAAAAATATGGAAGGCCAAGAACAGAAAGGCTCGGCAATGGACTCGGTGGCAATGGCTTTCAATATGGGAGTATCTGCACGAAGGCAATCCCAAGGTAGGAGTGTCGTTCATGTAGCGAACGAGCTTGGACAATATATTTACTCCAATCTTTCTCGTTCCTTTGGTGCTAAATATCCAGAAGAATATCTTCTAGCCAATACCGAGCACCTTCTACAAATCGCTCTCCTCGGATATATAATCCCGGAAGTCTGCGCCTACGACGAAGGTTTTAAAACCAGGCTTTTTAATCTAATTGAGGAAAAAATCAATCAATCCCAAGCGCAATCAGACGAACCGCAGGGCGGTAATATAATCACTCCATAAGAAGTGAAGAATGAAGAATTAAAGAAGAGTTAATCTGAATTCTCAACTCTTGACTTATTGCTTAGAGGACTATCGTTTACCAGCCCTCTTTCGGGGGGAGAGCAATGAACCGTCCGCTTTGTTTTGTCCTGATGCCCTTTGGTAAGAAGCCCGATGCCGCCGGGTTAATGATAGACTTCGACGCTGTCTATAGAGAACACATCGCTCCGGGCATCAAGGAAGCGGTGCTCGACCCGATACGAGCCGACGAAGAGCAGGCTGGGGGTATCATTCAAAAGCCTATGTTTGAAAGGTTGCTTCTTTGTCCATTTGCGGTGTGAAAAAGTGCCCACAGAAAGTTCTTACCGAGAATATTTGAAGCAGGACCTCGACGAACTGATCGACCGGCTGGACCTTGATGATTTGAAAAACTCCTCGTGCACTCCCGCTGGCTCGAACAGGTGTTGTGTATGGAGGGCAGAGCCGACCGCACCCGCGACTGGTATTACCGACTTCGTCTTGCCACTATAATAGGCGGGGTGCTTATACCTGCATTTGTGACCTTTAACCTGCCTCTTTTTCGCTACTTGTCTATAATACTTGGACTGGTGGTAGCAATCAGCCCAGCAGTGGAGGAGTTCTTCCATTTTGGGGAGAGGTGGCGGCACTATCGCCGCACGGTAGAGTTACTCAAGATTGGGGGCTGGAGATTCTTTCAGCTTAGCGCCTCTTATGATGGCTATAAAAAACATGAAGAGTCATACCCCGTCTTTGCCGCCCGGGTGGAAGAGATAATCCAGGGCGATGTGGAGGTGTATATTACTCGAGTGGTGAATGGGAAAAAGAAGGAAGAAGAGCACAAAGTGGAAAGCAAACCTGTAAAAGAAGAATTACCAGGTTGAGCTCTTAATCCAGGGATTGCCGAATATAGTCCGGCAGTTAACGTTTGAGTTTTTCTTTGCGATTTGATGGCGATATTAAAGTTTAGGATTGTTTTGAGTCTTTAAGACCAATCGTCTATAATTACCGGGTAATTCCGATTCTAGCTTTTAACTGTAAACATTGAAATACCACGAGAGTTTGGTTGAATAAAGATCGTGGAGACGCAAAATTTTGCGTCTCTACAAAATCAAATCAACAAAAATCAGAGGGCAACAATGAGCAAAAAAGTTCTAGGCGGCAGGGAAAAAGTGAAGGTTGCGGTCGTGCAGGCTGCGCCTGTTTTTATGGATAAGCAGAAGACCATCGAGAAGGCCTGCAGATTAATAAAAGACGCCGGAAGAAATAAGGCCGAATTAATCGCTTTTTCCGAAGCCTTCATTCCCACCTACCCGGCATATTACACCGTAGGCTATGAAACAAACCCACATGAGTGGACCGATTACATGATTGCGCTCCAGGACAACTCCGTCGTTATTCCGAGCGAGGACACGGAGATTCTGGGACGGGCGGCAAAGGAAGCGGGGGCATACGTGGTCATGGGCTTGAACGAATTGGACGACCGTGCCGGAAGCTGCACCGTTTACAATACCTTGCTATTCATAGGGAAGGACGGTCAGGTCATGGGAAGGCACAGAAAGACCATGCCCACATACACGGAGAGAATCTATTGGGGCAAAGGGGATGCCAGCGATATAAGGGTGTTTGATACAGACATTGGCCGTATCGGGGGTCTTATATGCTGGGAAAACCACATGACCCTCATAAGAGCAGCGATGATTCATAGGGGCGAGGATTTTCATATCGCCGTCTGGCCGGGTAACTGGAAAAGAGGAGAAACCCACCTTCTTGATGCCGACACAAGTCCAGGCGGCGCGCTTTGCAATCTCCAATCTCTTATTAAAGTACACGCCTTCGAGGCCGGGGCGTTTGTGCTGAGTGCCTGTGGGTTTTTGACGCCGGAGGATTTCCCGGAAAGATGGCATTACATAAGGGACGGCAACCATATCAATTACGACTGGGCGCAGGGCGGAAGCTCAATTGTGAACCCTGCCGGAAGATATTTGGCCGAGCCCAACTTTGAGAAGGATGCGATTCTTTATGCTGAGTGCTATGCGAATCAGATAAAGGCGGTAAAAGCGGTTTTTGATTCACTCGGCCACTATTCCCGCTGGGATATTGCCCAACTGGCAGTGCGACAGGAAGCCTGGAATCCGGAGGCTCCTCTGGCCGATTCCTCTTCGGGAGAGGTTGAGCTTCCGGCAGACGAGCTTCGCAGGATTTCGGAGAAGTTCGAAGTAACTTTGGAGAAGCTGGAATCCATGCTTGAGGAGATTCAGAAGATTAAAAGGCCGGGAAGACGAAGCCGTTCCTAATATATAACAAAATCATATTTTGATATTGGATTGCTGTAGTAAAGCCATTAATGGTATCTCCGCCATAGCGTTTGCGTTGTTTATTGTTATCGTAGGGAACGCATATCCTTCGACAGAGTTTACACTGAGCGAGGCCGAAGTGCTCAGGACAGGTATGCGTTCCCTACAACCCCCTTGTTCTGTATCAGTGAACCTCTCAGCGACGAGCCACGGGGTAGTAATACATATGCAAGCACTCTCACATGGCATTGCGAGGGAGTCCGAGAGGAGAGTCGCAATTCCCCCCGGCCTGTCATTGCGAGGAATGAAATGACGAAGCAATCCTTTGAAAAAAACGAGATTGCTTCGCTATCGCTCGCAATGACAAGTGCGGGGTATTGCAGGCGGCTCGCAATGACAGCGAAGACCATGTGGCACGCCAAAGAGATTTCTCAAATTAAATTTTAGAGAATAAAAATTTGCCCATGTATCGGATTTTCATAGTCATTCCCGTGAGGCTTGTCCTTGCGTATGCGGGGAGTGGGAATCCCCCGATCTGTCATTCCCACGAAAGTGGGAATCCAGTTTTTAATTATGGATCCCCGATTAATACATTCGGGGATGACATGGGGAGAGGATCCCCGATCCCTGGCTTAACCGGGGATGGGGATGACAAAATATCTTTGACTATCCTTTGTTATTAATTAGCAATTAAATTTCTAGACGCCGTCAATATTCGAGTTAAAACCTAGGCCTGTTTCATCCTCATCGTTTGCTCCCGCTCGATCATATAACGAACTGCAATCAGGATTAAAATATTAAAGAATAGCCCTGTAAGCGCGGCAAACTGTTCTTTGTAGAATATGAAAACCTGGGTGAGAAATATGGTTACCAGAATGGAACGCTCAAACATCTGAAAAGCAAAAAGCCTTGACCGGTGAATGTTGAATACGCCTATGAATACGAATACTCCTGACAAAAGCGAAGATAGAAGTTCTGCCCAATCAACAAAAGACAAGTTGTCAACACGATTGGCGATATGGTCGAATACTTTAACATCGAGAATTTTGTCCCAGCCGAGCCCCAGAAAGAATACAAGCACTACGGCATAAGCCAGGCTGATTATCATTTGAACTAAAAAGAAGACTATGATTCCTATGGAGAAAGCCCGAAGTTTGACGATTTTGTAGTAGAAATTTTGAAAACTGAGTTTCATACGAGCATAAAAGCCGGGCTTCGAAGTCGGTATCAAATGTGTTTGGGGAAGGATATTACGGAGTGCGGCAACCAAGGGGTTATCCTTATCGCTCTTATCCAGGTAGCTTAATGCCCTCTTTCTCCCTTCTTCATCCATATCATGCAGTACCACCTCCTCCATCTCCCGTAGCGCATTCATCAGATATTCCGTGGTAGAGTAATTCCGCCCTGCCTCTATAGAGCGAATGGCAATAATAATCAAAATGAAGGTGACATACATTATGGCTACAGCCGGCTGGAAAAAATAATTATTGTCCTGGGTAACAAATTTGCCGACCTCATCTATAAATGTGCCGAATCCGATCCCTCCCAGGATCGAGGCCAGGTGTTCTGCGCCTCTGCTCAGGAATGACAACAGAATGATTATGGAGACTAACATCAAAAGCCCACCCCAGAGCAGGTGGGCAATGTGTAAGGTGCTGTTGCTTATTTGGGGGTAGCCGGTCAGCTTGAGAAAAAGCCTTATAACCAATATGGCCGAAACGGCCGATACCAGAAAATTTTCCAGATAATTTCCTGCCTCAAAATTGCGTATAAAGGCGCTCTTTTTTTTGGTCCTATCCATTAAGATGAGCGGCTTTTGCACTAAAGGAATATTTCACAACTATATACAAAATCTCCATTTTTCTCTAGTTAAACCGTGTTTGTTTTCCGTTGCCACTGTTTAAATACCGGGTTTGACATACAAAACTAAATAACCTAAAATGGTATTGCAGAGTAGGATTTCTAGATGGACGGTTCAAGTAGTCACATAAAGAGAATAAGCTTTATATCAAATCCTAGGCCCGAGCTTTTAAAATACCTTATCAGTTTAAAGTTTCCTCCGAGCTTACAAAAGCCCGATAACGGTAGCCAGGAGAGAAACATTTCCGGCTTTTAAGCTTTCGTCAAAATGATAGATGAGTTAAGTGCTCTAAGACGGATAAAAGAGCGGTTTAGAAACGTATCAAAAAGCGTTACTCTGGGAATAGGGGATGACGCTGCCGCCGTAAAGATTCATCCGGAGAAGCAACTCCTCGTCACCACCGATTCACAGGTGGAGGATGTTCATTTCATCAAAAGACTAATTTCCGCCGAACAACTGGGCAGAAGGGCTGTTGCCGTGTCTGTAAGCGATATCGGGGCAATGGGTGGGGTGCCTAAATTTTTCCTAGCCTCTCTCGGCTTTTCGAAAGACGATGGGGAAGACTTCTGGGAAGGCCTGTTGGATGGTTTTGAGGCTGCGGGTAGGGAATTCGAGCTGGAATTGATAGGGGGCAATATAAGCGCTTCTGAAAGACTCTTCGTCGACGTAACCGTTTTGGGAGAAGTGGAGCCTGATATCATGGTTAAAAGGACCGGAGCAAGTGCCGGGGACATTATATATGTAAGCGGAACGTTGGGTGACTCTGCGCTTGGGTTAAAAACGCTTTTAGCCGGAGGAAAGGAAGACGAGCATCTGATAGGTAGGTATACGGCCCCCCAGCCAAGACTGGCGCTTGGGCGTGAGCTTGCAAAAAGAAGGCTTGTTTCTTCCATGATAGACATAAGTGACGGACTTATCCTGGACCTCGAGCGAATAACGTTAGAGCATGGATTAGGGGCCAGAATAAGCCTCGGCCAAATACCTCTTTCCTCAAGCTATCGAAAGCGCATATCCGATTTCATGTCCGACCAGTACCAATTAGCCCTTTCCGGAGGAGAGGACTACGAGCTTCTGTTTACGTCTCCTGGGGGGAATATCGGCGCCATAAACAAGGTTTCAAGGATTTTGGAAATCCCGGTTACGGCGATCGGCCATGTAACATTAGAACCCGGCATAATCCTCTTGGATGCGGACGGCGAAGAACTAAGCATAGAACGAAAAGGGTTTATACATTTTAGCAGCTAATGGATGACCTGCCTTTAAGTAACTTTTTCTTGATTGTCATTCTTTTGGTGCTTTCAGGCTTCTTTTCCATGTCTGAGGGCGCCCTTTTTTCCCTGGGGAGACACCAACGTGAAAAAATTAAAAAAGAGGGGAGAAAGAGTGCTTCTCTTATTGAAAGGCTACTGAAAGAGCCTTACAAGCTTATAATAACCATTCTCCTAGCGGATGAGGTGATAAATGTCGCCTATGCCAGCGTAGTAGCTTCAACGGTAAGGAGCATAATACACGGTCCGCCGGAGCAGCTACTTACAGCGATCTGCATCCTTATTTCATCTCCCAGTCTTCTCCTTCTCGGAGAAATAGGTCCAAAAACAATCGGTGTCAAATATTCCAGGGTCATTTCAGGCATTGTTTCATATCCCCTAAACCTATTTCACACGCTTATCACCCCGCTTAGATGGGTCATTATGGTTCTTTCTATAGGTTTTACATGGCTTTTCGGCGGCAAGGCGGAATACGAGCACGCCGAGGGATTTAATACCGACGAATTAAGGGTACTGGTGGGGATAGGAAGTGAAGAGGGTGTGGTCACCGAGATAGAGAGAAAACTGGTAAGTAGCCTCTTCAGACTGGAGGAGGTTCCGGCCTATAAGATCATGACCCCGAGCATAGACTGTTTTTTTCTACCTGCAGGCACACCCCTAGCAGAAGCCATATACGAAGCCAAGAAAAGAGGCTTCTCCCGGATTCCAGTATATAAGACCGACAGAGATAACGTAATCGGAATTCTCTACGTCAAGGACCTTCTCTCGGCCAACCCCTCGGAAACAATCACTGTCGAAAATATTGCCCGGCCGCCTTATTTCATACCCCGAACCAAAAGGGCATTCGACCTTCTTCGCGAGTTTCAGCAGAAGCGAATACACATAGCGGTCGTGGTGGATGAGTACGGGAGGGTCGACGGGATCGTCACCATGGAAGACATACTGGAAGAGCTGTTTGGAGAAATCGAGGACGAAAGAAGAATAACGAGAGAGCCCCTGGTTAGGATTGAAGACTCCTCACTGATCATTCCGGGAAGCATGAAGATAGATGAATTCAACGACGACCTCCTATTTACGGTGCTAAGGTTCGGCGGGCTCGAAAATCTGGGGGAAGAGATTGAAGAAGCGATACTTCCCATGGAGGAAGACCATGAAACAGTGGGTGGATTTGTTTTTGACCTTTTTGGCAGGTTCCCGCACGAGGGGGAGCAGGTGACTTATGGAAGCATAAAATTTACTGTAAACAAGGTTTCCGGAAAGAGAATCGCCGAGATCAAGGTAGAAAGGTCTAAAAAAGAGGTAGCCGATGTCGCTTGAATTGCTTATCCTGGTTACAGCAATGTTTCTCCTTCTTCAGGCCTTCTTTGCCGGCTCGGAAATAGCTCTTGTCTCCTGCGATAAAATAAAGATGAGGTCCCTTGCCGACCAGGGGTCAAAAAGCGCCAGGCTGGTGCTTAAATGCTATCAGGAGGTAGAGCGTTTTATAAGTACTACCCTCGTCGGAATAAATCTCTCCCTCATCATCAACACCATTCTCATGACCTTCTTCATGCAGGACCGTTACGGGCATAGAGGAGAGCTTTACACCATTCTTATTCTCTCCCCGTTGATAGTAGTCTTCGGCCAGGTTGTGCCCAAAGCCATTTTCCAGAGAAGGGGAAACACGCTCGTCCTACTTACGATTTATCCCCTCTGGATTGCGTCCAAGATTTTCTCTCCGATTCTCTTCTTGATAAACATATTCTTGAGAGGGCTTATGAGGCTAATCGGGGATACTGAAAACCGGTTCATCACCAGGGAGGAGCTTCTCTATGCGATCGAAGGAAATGAAACGGAGCTTCAAAAGGGATATAGGGAAAAAGTCATAAGGAGAATATTCCGATTCTCCGAGACTACGATAGAGGAAATCATGATTCCGCTTATTCAGGTGACTGCTCTTAACGAGGATAGCCCGGTGAAGGAAGCGGTGAGGGTTATTAAAGAAACCGGGCATTCCAGAATCCCTATATATCATGAGAGAATAGATAACATCAACGGGATGCTCTATGCGTTTGACATACTTGGGGCGAAACCGGAAGACCCGGTGAAGAATTTCTCCCATCCGCCTTTTTACGTCCCGGAGACAAAAGCGGTGGACCAGCTTTTAGACGAGATGAAAAAGGGTCGCGCCGGAATGGCGGTGGTGGTTGACGAGTACGGCGGCGCCGTAGGGGTGGTAACGCTGGAGAATATATTGGAAGAAGTGGTTGGCGACATCGAGGATGAATACGACAAGGGCACCAAACTGTGGAGGAAGATCTCGGAAGATGAGTACCTCATCAATCCAAAGGTTTACATCGATGATATAAATGACGAATTGGGACTCCGTCTCCCGGAGGGGGATTACGACACGCTGAGTGGTTTTCTTCTTTCTAAAAAGGGCTCCATACCAAGAGTCGAGGACAGAATTACCTACCGGAATTATACCTTCATCGTCACCAAAGCCACTCCCCGTTCCATAGAGGAAGTGAAGTTGGTGATAAAGAGCTAGGTCGAGAAATTGAAGTGGCAACCCTTGCCTGCGGTGAGCCGGTCGAACTGCGGTTGCTAAATAACGTGGGTTTTAATCTTTCGAGTTTAACAGACAAGAATGTCTGTTCTACCGGAATATAAAAATTGTAATTTGGTAGGTCAGACATTCCTGTCTGACCTTTCGGAAAGCGTCTTATATAAATGGAACGCAGCGTTCCTTACGAAACTCAGATTAAACTAAGCGAAAAATATGGTTGTCATGCTGAACCCTTCGTTGCACTCAGGATAAACTCCGTGAAGCATCTAATAATATTTAGGTTCTTCACCTTCGGTTCAGAATGACAGACTGGGAATCGCCGCTGTTTCGATGTAACTTTTACCGGCACCGTCTGTATATCTAATGTCGACATTTACAGTTTTACGGCACACCAGTGGTAGTTTCACAGCTTGAAGCAGTATCACTTCCAGGACCACCGATACATCTGTCGTTTCCTGTTCCCCCATTCATATTATCGTTGCCACCGCCGCCCTTCAACCTATCGTTACCTGCGTCTCCGTTCAGTATGTCATTACCACCTTGCCCCAACAAACGATCCCTTCCGTTGCCTCCGTTCATCGTGTCGTTGCCAGCACCGCCGCAGACGATGTCATTACCGTCTCCGCTGTTTGCCGTGTCGTTGCCACCCAGTAAGTTTATAACATCAGGCCCTGCGGTGCCTGTAATATTGTCGGCACCCACGGTGCCAACCCTCGTAGCCAGCTTCCCGCCACAGCTTACGACCAAAGCTAATCCATGCAGGTCGCCTCCTAACGGGCCTTTTAAAGAATTGCCGAAGTCACTTATCACAACACGATTGCCATTAGCAGGGTTAATATCAAAAAGAGCGCCGAGGAAGTTCGTACCGGCGCCATGGTCTACGACCAATATGTCACCTGAGGGGCCCAAGGCCACGCCATTCGGGTCAAGTCCCAGTTGGCCCTGAGCGGGGTCACCGAAATTGCTTATGATTGTACGGTTGCCATTAGCCGGGTTAACGCTAAAGAGAGCACCCATTGAATCAGTACCGGCATCCTCATCTATAACCAGTATATTTCCCGAAGTTCCCAGCGCTAAGCCGGATTCGACAATTCCAAGAGGACCTTGACCAGAATCAGCGAAATCACTTATAACTGTGCGGTTGCCGTTTGATGGATTAACGCTGAACAAAATGTCTGCCCCACTATCTATGACTAATACATTACCCGAAGCATTAAGAGCGATGCCGACCGGGTCAAGTCCAAGCTCACCTTGGGAAAAATTACCAAAGTTGCTTACAATAGTGCGGTTGCCGTTTGTCGGATTAACCCTGAATAGGGTTCCTCTTCCTTCCGTTCCAGCACTTCGGTCAATGACCAGGATATTACCTGAAGCCTCTCTTGCCACGCCGACCGGCTCAACTCCCAGTTGACCCTGAGCGGGGTCACCGAAATCGCTTATCATAGTATGGATACCGGTGAATGAATTGACGCTGAATAATGCACCCCTTTCTCCTGTTCCGGCATCCTCATCAATAACCAGCGTGTCCCCGAAAGCCCCGACAGCCAAGCCATCTGGATTATCCCCTTGGGGGAAGATCCCGAAGTTGCTTAAAACCTTACGTGTGCCGTCAAATTGGTTAACGCTGAATAGGGCTCCTCTGGAGCCAGTCCCGGTATCCTGATCTATGACCAATATGTCTCCCGGTTTGAGCTGTGGAAATACAGCTACTCCAACTGGAGCAATTCCTAAGGAACCCTGCAAAGGAATACCGAAATCACTTATGACAGTGCGGTTGCCGGTAACTGGGTTAACGCTGAATAAAGCTCCTCTGAAATCTGTACCGGCCTCCTGATCTATGACCAGTATATCTCCAGAAGGTCCCGGAGCAACACCAACTAGTCCAAATATATCTCCCACCGTACCTTGAGAAGAGTTGCCGAAATCACTTATCACGGTGCGGTTGCCGGTAACCGGGTGAACACTGAATAAAACTCCTGCGAAATCTGTACCGGCAATATCATCTATGACCAGTATATCTCCAAAAGGTCCCGGAGCAACACCAACTGGGTTACCTCCCTCCGGACCTTGAGAAGGGTTGCTGAAATCACTTTTGACGGTGCGATTGCCGGTAACCGGGTGAACGCTGAATAAAACTCCTGCGAAATCTGTACCGGCATCCCCATCTGCGACCACTATGTCTCCAGAAGGTCCCAGAGCAACACCACTTGGTGTAACTCCCACCGTACCTTGAGAAGAGCTGCCGAAATCACTTATGACGGTGCGATTGCCGGTAACCGGGTTAACGCTGAATAAAACTCCTATGGAACCTGTACCGGCATCCTGATCTATGACCAGTATATCTCCAGAAGGGCCCGGAGCAACACCAACTGGTGTAGCTCCCACCGTACCTTGAGAAGAGCTGCCGAAATCACTTATGACGGTGCGGTTGCCGGTAACCGGGTTAATGCTGAATAAAGCTCCTCTGGAATCTGTACCGGCATCCGCATCTATGACCAGAATGTCTCCCGAAGGGCCCAGAGAAACACCAAATGGATTAGATCCCACCGTGCCTTGAGAGGCATTGCCGAAATCACTTATGACGGTGCGGTTGCCGGTAACCGGGTTAATGCTGAATAAAGCTCCTCTGGAATCTGTACCGGCATTCAGGTCTACGACCAATATGTCTCCTGGATTTAACTGGGCTTGGGCTTTGGGTGTTAGTACTATAATGCACACCGCTATGGCTATGAGACCTAGAATTAAAATTAAGGCTCTCATGACCTTACCCTCCTTCAGCATTCTTTTGATTAATCACCGGGTTATCAGCTTTGGGATTGAATCCGAAGGAGGAGGGACGGAGGTGAAGATTAGTATTTATCCCAAAAATCCTAAGGTGTCATTCTGAATACCATGCGACTGAAGAATCTCACTTATTGTGCGGTACTTATCACCCTTTGTTATGAGATGCTTCGTTGCACTCAGCATGACAAGCTATTTTGAGATAAGTTCTAAATTATTTTAGTGCGGTAGTAGCCTTGGAATAACCCCAAAATTCCAAGAGTCCGCCACCTTAAGCTCCGATGAACCGGTTTCGCGTCTGCTCAATAACGATAACAATTTAATCAAATCCATATTTTTAAGTCAAGTCCATATTTTTTAACTGGAAATAGTTTTAGATTTAACCGAAGCTTACTACTTTAGACTTAGCTTATAAGGAGATCGGTTGACGTGGATTATTCCAAATTTAACAGACAAGAATGTTTGTTATGCCGAATATCAAAAATTATTATACGGTAGGTCAGACATTCCTGTCTGACATTACCAAAAGGCTTTTTTAAATGTAGGGAACGCAGATCTGCGTTCCCTACATTAATGAAAATCTGTTCACAGATTGCCGTAAGCGAATATTTTGGATATAGCCCGAATTTCAGATATGATTTTATCCCTGTAAATGGACAGGCGGGCTAAGGTAAACAGAAAAACATCCGAGGTAGAAGTCACGGTTGATATCAACCTAGATGGGAAAGGAAAATTCGACATCGAGACCGGAATTCCTTTCTTCAACCACATGCTCTCCCAGTTTGCAAAGCACGGGTATTTCGACCTGACCCTGAAGGCAAAGGGCGATATAGAGGTAGATTTTCACCATACGGTAGAAGACGTGGGACTCACTCTTGGCGAAGCCTTCCTCAAAGCGTTAGGGGAGAAAAGGGGAATAGCCAGGTTTGGAGAGGCCTTTGTCCCTTTTGACGAAACCCTGGCCTTTGCTTCGGTTGACCTGAGCGGCAGACCATATTTTGTTTATCAGGTTGATACGCCCAAGGGCAAGATAGGGGATTTCGATGCAGAGTTAGGAGAGGAGTTTTTTAAATCGCTCTCTACCACTCTGAAATGCAACCTGCATATCGAGCTTAAATATGGAGATAACCTCCATCATATCACGGAGGCAATTTTCAAGGCCGTGGGAAGAGCACTGGATAAGGCATCCAAGATCGACCCGCGCTCGGAGGATATTCCTTCGACGAAGGGAAAACTATAGGTTATAGCCACGAATCGACACGGATGACAAATCTTATATCCGAGGCTAAATGGAAATAAAAAGTTGGGATGGGAGGAATAATACCCCCCACCTTAATCCTCCCCCGCAAGGGGGAAGAAAATCTAAAGATTATATTTTCATCCTATTAGTGTAAATTCGTGTTCATTCGTGGCTGATTGACGGTGAGCGCAATGATCACCATCGTAGACTATGGAATGGGAAATCTTAGGAGTGTAAAGAAGGCGTTTGAGAACCTGGGTTTTCCGGCAAATGTAACCAGGAGCCCAGAAGAAATACTGAATTCAAACGGACTGGTTCTCCCCGGCGTGGGTGCATTCGGGGACTGCATGAAGAACCTGGAGGAATATGATTTGGTGGAACCGATCAAAGCCTTCATAAAAACGGGAAAGCCCTTTTTAGGAATATGTCTCGGGCTCCAGCTCCTTTTCGAAGAGAGTGAGGAATCTCCCGGCGTGAAAGGACTCGGAGTGTTAAGGGGAAAGGTGGTGAGATTTCCCAGATTCGAGAAAGAGGGCTTAAAGGTTCCCCATATGGGCTGGAATCAAATAGAAATAAAGAAGCCAACTCCGGTATTGAAAGGAATTCCGGAAGGAAGCTGGTTCTATTTTGTCCACTCTTATTATCCGGAGCCGGAGGATAAGAGTATTAGTTCACTGAAAACCCACTACGGGGTCGAGTTTACTTCGGCGGTGCAGAGCGAAAACATATTCGCCTGTCAGTTTCACCCGGAGAAAAGCAGCACGATGGGGTTAATGATCCTGGAGAATTTTGCTCAGATTTGTGGAGAAAGGAAACAAGCCCGTTTTTAACCACAGCGACACGAACAAACCGATTTAGAATATAGAATCCAGGAGCCAGAAGTCAGAAGAAAAACGATTTTCATTAATTTATTCTGGCTTCTGAATTCTTATAATATTAGAGCTCCATTCAGGTAGTGAAGCATCTAATGTCAGACAGGAATGTCTGACCTACCATAATGTAATTTTTTTATTATGGTAGAACAGACATTCCTGTCTGTTAATTACTTTACTAGAAAAATTTATTGTCATACAGCGCCTTGTAAACCCCGTAGCTTCTAAGGACCCTTCTCACATAGTTTCTAGTCTCTTGAAAGGGTATCTCCTCTACGAATTCATCCATGTCTAAACCGGGAAATCTAACTATCCACTTGGCTACGTTGTGCGGACCGGCGTTATAGCTGGCCAGGGCAAGATGAACGTTTCCGCCAAATTGGTCCAAGACTTTTTTGAAGTAGGCTATGCCCAATTCAATGTTAACCCGGGGGACATAAAGCATGTCTGTATTGTATCCGCTTATTCCCACCTCCTCCGCCGTGCTTCTTCCGGTCGGGGGAATAAGCTGCATGAGGCCGATAGCGTTAGCTGGTGAAACGGCCTTCTTCTGGAATCTGCTTTCCTCCCTGATAATCGAATACACTATGAACTCATCCACGCTGTATTTGGCCGAATAGCCTTTTACAATCTCGTTGAATCCCTGCGGGTAGGAAAGTCCATTCGCTTCGGGAAGACCGATTTCCTGGGCAATCGCTATTGAGTTATAGAAGTCATTGGCCTTGGCATATAACGTGCTCACATAAAGCAGTTCCTGGCTACCGTTTGCCTGTCTTTTTATCTTGTCTATTTCCAGGGTGGCATCTTCAAGGATGCCCAGCTCTATCAACAGTTCGGCTTTCTCTGACCTTATTTGGCTGACGGTTCCTTTAGCGGAAGCGTCCGATGAGTAAAGATTGGGCACGAGTCCCGTTTTCCTCTGTGCTAAATAAGAATAGTAGGATGGAGTGGATAGACGGGATAAGGCTTGGTATATAGCCTGCGCCTCGGCTTTCTTTCCCTGCTTTTCCAGGGTTTTTGCCTTCCAGTAGCTTGCCCGGGAAGAATTAAAAGTGGAGCTCGAAGAGGTGTATGCGGAAAAAGTGGCTAGGGCCTCTCTCAGCATTCCCATCCGGTAATAAATCCATCCCAGGTTCCATGCCCCGTCTTCGGCGTAATCGCTCTTAGGGTAAGTCCTTACCAAAAGGTCGTATAACTCAATTGCCTGGTTAAAGCTGGAGTTGATCTGGTAGAGCCTGGCTGCGTTGAAGAGGGCCTCGGGCGCTAAACTGCTTTGGGGGTAAAGGAGATAAATCTGATAGTAGGTTTGTGAAGCAACATCGTCCTGTCCCAGTTTAGAGCTTATTTTTGCCTGCCAGTAAAGCGAATCAGGGGAGCTTATTTGGGCTAACAAGCTCGATGCCTCGCTGAGTAAGCCCAAGCGAAATTTGGCGATGGCGATTTTGAGCTTGACGTCATTCGTTTTTGGGGCCTTCTCAAAGTTTCTAAGCGCGGATTCCCAGCGATAGAGTTTAAATAACCTCTCCGCCCTCGCCAGGTAATCATATTCCGTAACCACGAATGGAACTCCCCGGGCCTTGCTTACCTGAGATGCCTTGCCGAATGCCGTATCCGCATAGCCGGACTCTGGAAACTCGACCCAGAGCTGCCTATAGGTGCCGAGCGCCTCTTGATATCTGCCCTGCCTCTCCAGAGCCTCCGCTATGTGGTTTAGGTACTTTGATTTGAGCCAGGCATCGCTCTCCAGGGCATAGAGCGACCGGTATGTTCTTTCCGCCTTTTCATAATCACCAATGTCGGTATAAACCTCGGCCAGTTGAGAAAGCGCTCTCTTTCTTATTCCGCTGTCCGGGTAGTTGTTTAGGACGGAATTAAAGAGCTCCTGGGCACGGGCTTTATTCTTCAAGCCCTTCTCTCCCACGCCCCGGTAGTAGAGGATGTAATCCTGGATAATCGGAAGCTCATCCTCAAGTCCGTCCAGGAGGGTGATTCCCTGGTCGAACCTGCCCATTTGTATGCTGCAATAGCCTTTCTTGTATTTTTCTTTGGGATTTTGCTTGATTGGTTCGTTCACCAGCCATTGACAATTTATTTCTTCCGCCGCCCTAGCCGGGAAATTAAGAATCAAAAATAGGCACGATGAAGAAAATAAATAAAAGAGGTTTCTCCGAAGCTTGGTTCTTATCGACTTCAAACGCGTTACCCCCTTATAGTTTTTGGGTCGAGCATATCCCTAAGTCCTTCACCGAATAGGTTGAAAGAAAATGCGGTGATGAATATAGCCAGGCTGGGAAAGGCTATGAGATGGGGAAACGTTCTTATCCCCTGCCATCCGGTGCTGGCCAGTGTTCCCCAGCTTGCTTGAGGCGGGCTTATTCCCAAGCCCAAAAAGCTCAGGGTGGACTCTGCCAGTATCGCGTAAGGTATGGAAAAGGTAAGGGTTACTATGAGCGGACTAAGTATATTCGGTAGTATGTGTATTGTGAAGATTCTGAATGGAGAAGCTCCCAGGCTCCTGGCCGATTCTATGAATGCCAGGTTCTTCAGTTGGATCACGCTTCCTCTAACGATTCTGGCCACCCTCATCCATGCGGTCAATGCCAGTGAAAACACTATCCCCTCCACGCCCTTTCCCACGATAAGGGTGATAAGAACGATGAGGAGCAGGTCGGGGAGCGAGTAAAAAACGTCTACGATCCTCATCATTAACTCGTCTAATTTGCCCCCGACATATCCGGATATCGCCCCATAAGCCGTCCCGATAACGATGGCCATGAATGCTGTGCCCAGCGCTACGGTGATGGAAACCCGGGCCCCGTATATGACCCTGCTGAGGAGGTCTCTGCCTTCCTGGTCTGTTCCCATGAGATGCTTTTTACTGGGTGGGCTGAGTGTGTTTGCAAAATCGGTCTGGTCAAATTCATACGGTGAAATGTATGGTGCCGCCGCCGCCACAAAAATTATCAGCATTATGATGATCCCTGTTGATAAGACCTGAACCTTTAACAGCAACTTTCTTCTCTCCGCTAACGATATCGAACTAGCCGCAAGGGGTCATTTTTTCCCTTTCGGTTTTCTGCCGATAATGAGGATGTAGTTGCAATTGGGGAAATTCTCGCAGACTACGATTTTCCCTTCTCTCGTATCATATCCTGCCCGGATGGGTGCCCCGCACTTGGGACATTTTCCATTATCCTTCCCAAATTCCCCTTTTTTACTTCTGTTGTTGTTCCTTTTCGATTTTATGACCCTGTCTCTTCTATCGTCTTGATTCGAGAAAAACAAATACTGCGTAACTGGCTCGGTTACCCGGTAGCTCCCTTTGAATAACTGGCTTTCACCACTGTCTTGATTCCGCCTCTGACGTTGAAGTCTCCGATCACTTCCGCTCTAATCGGTTTGCATGACTCGACGATATCATCCAGGATTTTATTAGTTACGTGCTCGTGAAACTCGCCTTTATCCCGGTATGAGAACATGTAAAGCTTGAGAGATCTTAGCTCTATACAGAGCTCATCCGGCACATATTTGATTCTGATCACGGCAAAATCAGGCTGACCGGTGCGTGGGCACACACAGGTAAATTCAGGACAGGTTATTTCGATCTCATACTCCCTGCCCCTATACTGATTCTGGAAAGTTTCTAATTTATTTCCCCCCATCTTATCGATTTGGGAATGTTTTAAGAGTGAACTGAAATTTCGATTTCGTATCCGTCTTTTATCTTCTTTACCCTCCTGTCGTCATAACCCTGTTTGACGTATTGAAGCCCTTTCTTAGCTGCCTCTTTAATCCTTTTTGTTGCTAGTTTCTTCAGCTCCTCTTTAGTCTTAGCTTTCACCGTTATCATCATAGCGGGCATATTAGCTCACCTCTCCTTCATTTGCATGCTTTAGATTTACCTTTGATTTATTTTATCAAAGATACTCAATTTAGGAAAGGTAGAATCTACCATTTCGAAGTTTTTCCGGATAGGTGATTTGCCGGTAATCGAGTCGACGGGCAGGGCTGGCATGGTCGGCAGTTCCCAGGCCGGTTAGATTATATTATTTTCCTCCATTCTAAGCTAGCATCTCCCGGCGAGAGAATCGAGCGTAAGCACCAGCCCATGCCATAGAGGGACCAATTCGGACTTGTAGTACACGAAGTCCTCTACGTGGTTTCTGGGGTCGTTCTGCCAGGTGAAAAATTTGTCGAATATTATCTTCAGTTTTTTTCTGACCAGAAGCGAGTCGAAGTTCCAGCAGAAGTCGCATTCGGAGGAGGGAAAGAAGAGCTTGAAGAAAAGGACCTGGTTCACGACGCAGTCCTTCAAACGAACCCTCTTGGACTGGTTAATCCATCTCAGGTCAAACCAGCCCGTTCGAACCCATCCATATCCGCTGCCGAACGTTTTGGCAAAATCTCCAGAGAGTCCCAGGTTCTCCCCTGCCTTTGTGGCCAGCGTAGTAAAAACATAGGCCGCCTCCAGGGTGAGATAACCGTTAACCAGGATTTTATTGTCCATTTCCATTAGGTTTCTGGCTAGGTCAGAGCTTAAACATGGGTCGTTCCAGAAATCAAAATCCCCTATATCGCCGCATATTTCGAGCGATAGCTTTATGTTCTCCCATTCCCTTCTCAGTACTTGAAATTCGGTTTGTATGTCCATGTTCAAATTTAAATCGATGATTTTATTATGGAGCTTCTAATGAACTGTTATCGCGGAGCAATCCGCTTAAATTCCTTACTGCTCCTTCGCCTCAGCTAAGGACAAGGTTCGGAATGACACCTTATCAGATTGCTTCGTTGCGGAGTCTATACCGAGTAAACCCCCTGACTCCTTCTTGTCCATAGACTTAGTCTTATTCGACTTTCAATAAGTGAGATACTGATTAATGGCCGTAAACGTTTGTTCTACGTTTTTCTTCATAAGTTGCAGGCTCTCTTTCATTATCTTATCCGAGGCCTTGAAGACCCCATCATAGTAATTTTTCTGAAAGGAAATTATGTTACCAATTTGGTTTTTTGAGTCGCGAGCCCAAAAATCAACTGCATCGGCCTGAAACCGGCTAAGCATTTCTCCAGTCCTCTTTGCCTGTTCCTCCTGGGCGGCGACCCAATATTCGGACTGAGCCCGCATTATCCCCAGATTTGTCTCCAAAAAGGATAAGCACAGTTGAAAGCCGGAAATACAGGTGTCTTTCACCAGTCCGGTTAGCCCTCTTGCCGTATCCGTAAAATCACAGACCTTAAGGGTTTCATCCCCTTTCTTCTCAAAAACCTTTTCCTCCATTTTCTCCAGATTAATGTCCTTCTTTACCTCATCCATCTTTTTTAACCTCCTTTTCTTGTCCATGTCTTTTCTCCTCGAGGATTTATATCGAGCTATGAAATTATCAAAAGGGGGTTAATGCGGTATTAAAAGAGTATTAACGTTTGGTTAACTGAGAATTTGGATGGTTCTAGTCCAGTAAAATTTTAGAGAATTAGTCTTTATCGCACTATAATGCACATAGCTATATAACAAATTTCTTCGTTTTCTAATGATTACTGTAGTTACGGGGCACTCCAAAATAAATTTTATTAATAATAACAGTGAATTACAATGCAATCAAAATTTGGAGCGTAAGTGTTGATTTTAATTATCCAAGCCCCTTTCCTTTGGTACACTCTGATCTGACATTTGACCGTATTTTTGATTATTCCGCATTATGTTTTGCGGAAAACCTTTTTCCAATATGCCCCTCGATATTCTGGATACTAGAAAGTAAAACAAGGAAAGTTAATCCATCGGGTACTTGATGCGTTACAGAACAACCACTCCCAAATAGCTTGCTCTTGGTTGAGAGCCTTCTCGATCATTAATGCACATGGTTCACTACATACTATAAACAAAATATCAAATCCTTCACGTTTTACTTCTGAATCTTGTGTTACAACTACAGCATGAACTATCTTCTCAGTTAGAGTGAGGATTTGTGGTATTATTGCTCCTTCCGCTTTCTTTAATATATTCTTGTACGCTGGATTAACCGCCGCTTCCAAGCCAAATACTTCTTGTTCATCTGATATGCTTTTCCCACACCATGTACACTTTTGTGGTAAAGTAACTAGTGGCCGAATATTAGGTATTCTTTGTCTTTTTTTAATCATCCCGATTTGATTGTATGACGTTCCCGGAATCAACTTCAATCGAATTACAACGTAAGGCGATCATATCTCTTCATTTATTTTTTCTTTAGTACGTCTTTTATCCATGTTGTTGCCGCGATGGTCGATGGGAATTCGATTGTAGTAATAGCTAGTAAGGCCACATGGAGAATTTCATCTTCAGATATCCCTCCTTCCCTTGCTCTTTTAGTGTGTGAATGAACCGCCCCTTCTAATCGAGCTCCAATTGCTATTCCAAGTTTGACTAATCTTCTCGTCCTATCATCTAGTGGGCCGGCTTCGTGGCACTTATTGCCTAAATTCTCATAAGCATCCCATATATCCGGGTACTTTTTTATGAATTCTCTTAGTGGTCTTGGAAGCAGTTTATTCATATTATTTCTCCTCGCTTTAGTTTTTTACATACTACTATACTTTTTTTACCACCGCTAACTGGCGGTATTATAGCTAGCGTGTCCCCATTTTTTAAAACAGCATGGCCTGATACATAGCCCTCGTTCAGGGCGATGAAAGAACAGTCGATTATCTTTGCAGCTCTCGGGCATTGATTTTTCAAATCGGTTAGCATCTTTTTCTGACCAGTGGTTCTCCTCCAGTTAGCTTTATTTTTCTAACTCCAAGATTTACGGCAATTCTTGAGAACCTTTCCATTTCTTCAAAGGTAAGCATTCGGCCTCTTTCAAAAAGTTCTATCCCCTCCCGGGGCATGCAGTACGCGCACCTGAGATTACAGCGGTCAGTAACAGATATTATTAGGTAATCTATCTTTCTCCCAAAGCGATCAGAAATAGTCCGATCCCTCTGGAAGACTCCGGGTTCCTGCATGCCCGTCTCCACAGAAAGCCGACCTAGAAGTAAAGCTGAAGCTGAGCCCGGAATATGTTCTCGTCTATATCATCGCTGTCGGTAAACTCGTTTCTGATGAATGAATAGCTAAGCTGTATTTTGTACTTATGGCTTTTAGACAGGTAAAAATTGAGTCCTGGTGTAAGCTCCCATTGGGTATCTGGCCCTTCTATGTCTGTGTCAAACCATATCTGGGCGTATCTGCCTGCAACTTCAATAAAGTCAGGAAGAAGGAATACACCCGACTGAACCCTTACCCCATAGTCGTTTGCCTCATCCAGACCGGATTCCTCGGGAGATATATTTCTATAGTCAAACTCTCCCTCTATGCTGAAGATAGAGTATTTGAAGTTAACGTCGGCGGTCAGCGAGAACACGTCCGCGTCCGTAGTGCCAATCTCTACAAATCTGTCCTCTAGCTCGCCATTATCCGGGGTTTTTTGGTCAATATTGAGCCAGGGGATACCAGCAACGGCAACTCCAAAAGCGATCAGAGGTTTATCTTCTCCAAAGTTAGGCTCAATCTTATAATCTCCCCCTGCCGGAAAAGAAGAGTTAGCATATTTCAACTCTCCGCAACATGGGGTAAGCATTACCCTACCGGCATATAACATGTTGGAATCAACACTGAGACCGTTTCTTCCATCGCCGTTATATACCCCGGCCCCATAGATTATATAATTCCCAAGAACCCCGTAGAGTGACATGCCTCTATCCCGGCCGTAGGCGAACTGTTCGTTCACGATTGACCTCTCCACAAGCTGAAGCTCGGATGAAGAAGTCAGTTCCTCTCTGTTGAACGGAACCTTGTACTGTCCGGGCCTCGGTACAAACATGGTATTGTATGCGAAATCAAAATAGGCGTCCCTAAGCGTAAATTCACCGTTGTTATCGCCGCTAATTTGAATGTAATAAAGTAGCCAGGGGGTGAAGGCGTTGCCGTCAAAATAAAGCCTTAACCTTCTTACATTAAAATCGGTAGCCACGTCCTCATCGTCCGTGTCATTGATGGAAAACTGAAACTGGGTGCGTAGCCTGGTTCTTAAGGAAAAAAGTCCATCCTTGGACTTAACCGTAAAACCGTCTCCCGGTTTCTTATAGCCTACCTCTACCTTCTTATACCAGGCATCCTCATCCTCTTTAGTCAGCTCCTCGATCTTTTTCTGGTCGACTTCTTTTTGGGCCTCTAACGCCTCGATCTTTTGTCTAAGCGCATCTATTTGCTGCTGGTTTTGCTGCTGGATTTGCTCAATCTGCCTCTTAAGCTCTTTAATTTGTTGTTCTGTTGAACTTATTCCCCAGGAATCCATTGAAAAAAGGAAAAGAAATAAAAAAATAGAAGTTAGACATAGCTTTGCCCTGGATCCTATCATGACTACACCCTCCTTCTTGTGGTTTTTAATCTACCATACTCCGGCAAACTATGTGCCGAGCGTAACTAATTAGATAGATTTAAGTTTTATTGTATTGCTTACTTTCAGACGTGTCTTTTGTCATAAAATTGTACAGATAAGCAATTGATTTTTTGGTTGGCATATTTACGAGGAATTTAACTTGCTCTTTTCTCTCTGCGATACGAAGAATCGTTATATTAGCGGAATGGATCAAAAAGAACAATGTCTAGTTGAAATTCTGAGAGATTGTGTTTTTCCGACTATGGATCAGTTTTTTATTCTTCTATACTTTGCATTCTTCTCTCAATCTCTACTAATTCCTTTTCGAGCAATGTTTCTTTTGCCGGTTTGAATAAGTGGTTCTCTTCATTATCTATGTGTTTAGAGAAGAGGTCTGTTAGGGAAGCAATTATCGTCTCTAGCAGGTTAATTATCTTTCTGTATTCTTCGAGGGTTTCGCTATCTAGGTTTGTAATAAGAGTTTTGAGTTTTTATATTTCTTTTTTCAAATTTGAATGATCCCTTGCCGTCGAGATGATCTGCTCTCTTTTGTTTCCAAGAACCACTTCTAATACTGGGAAGAGAGCCTCTTCCTCACACCTTATATGTTGCTCCATGCTTTTCAAAAAGGATAAGATTTCCCTCTTTAATGCTTCAAGCAAATGAGGAGAGAATCTTTTTTTAAGACGGTGTATCGTTATTTTTAAGAGATCCAACTCGTCAACGAGTCCGACATGTCTCTCCATTAGGGTTTTGATAGGATCAGGATTTTTCATCATGTTCTATTTCCTCCGCGAGCGATGTCTGCAAAAAATGCTGAACTCCATCCCTTCTAGGGATTTATATAGCTTGCTGCTAATGCTTCAGGATTAGTAGGAAAGGCGATCTTGATTCCTCCGATGACAAAGATCGCACCAAGAGCTATTCGTAGAGTTGCGAGTAAGTAATCTGGATTCCAATTCAAGCATCTTTTGCACTGTCATTTTGTTTTCTCCTATTTATTCATCAGCCTTTTGCTTAACTCAAGTCATGAATTAACAAACACCTGTACCAAGTTGAATTACCCCAGGCTTAAATTTAGGGGTAATTTCTATTCTCTCTTTTCAATTGGTACATAGTCACGCTCCTCATATCCCAGGTAGATCTGTCTGGGACGAGCTATTTTTGTCTCTTTATCCAACAGCATTTCCATCCATTGCGCCAACCAACCCGAGGTTCGGGGAATAGCAAAGAGTACAGGAAAGATATCAATCGGGAAGCCTAAACTCTGGTAGATTAATCCGGTATAGAAATCCACGTTGGGATATAGTTTGCGTTTAATGAAGTATTCATCCTCGAGCGCTATCTTTTCCACTTCCAGTGCTATTTCTAGTAGTGGATTCATACCGGTGACCTCAAACACTTTGTTTGCTGTCTCCCTAATAATTTTCGCCCTTGGGTCATAGGCTTTGTAAACACGATGCCCAAAACCTATAAGCCTGCCTTCACCAGCCTTAACCCTTTTGATAAAATCGGGAACCCTATCTTTGGAACCGATTTCCATTAACATACGCAGTGCCGCTTCATTTGCTCCGCCATGTAACGGTCCATAAAGTGCAGCGATACCCGCGGTTACGGCAGAATATGGATCGGCATGGGAACTCCCCACAGCGCGCACAGCGTTAGTACTACAATTCTGCTCATGATCAGCGTGCAGTATAAAGAGTATGTCCAAAGCCCTTTCTATAACCGGATTGGGTTTATACTTTGGCTCTGTCATCTTAAACATCATATTCAGGAAATTCCCGGTATAGCTCAGATCATTATCTGGATATGCATAAGGCAAACCCCGGCTGTGTCGGTACGCAAATGCCGCTAAGGTTGGCATTTTTGCAATCAAGCGATGAATCTGCTTTTTTCGCACGTTTGGGTCAAAAATATTTTTAGCCTCTGGATAAAAAGTTGATAGAGCACCTACCGTACCTAAAAGCATGCCCATCGGATGAGCATCGTGGCGGAATCCATCCATGAATTTTTTAATATTCTCGTGAATTATCGTATGATGTGTTATATCATAAATCCACCCTTCATATTGGGCTTTAGAAGGTAATTCTCCATATAGAAGTAGGTAAGCTACTTCAAGATAAGTGCTTTTTTCCGCTAGCTGTTCGATTGGGAATCCTCGGTAGCGGAGAATGCCTTTATCTCCATCGATAAAAGTTATCCTACTCTTACAAGAGGCGGTGTTCTCGAAGGCGGGGTCATAACTCATAAGCCCGAAATCATCCTCTGATACCTTGATTTGGCGTATCTCTGTTGCCTTAACCGTTCCATGAGTTATGGGGATTTCATAACTTTTGCCCGTACGGTTGTCGGTAATGGTTAAGGTTTCATTGGCCATTGTACGTCCCCCCTATAGGTAATATTTTTATTATTGAGCAAACTACAAAAACGTTCGCCTGTTTAACTGCCAAAACTTTTTTAGTGCTTGATTTTTTCACGTTTGATAAATTATCCAACAAAAAATGCTTTCTGGATTCTAATCGGCAGAGAGATGGGCTTCTTTTGACAAGTTAACCCCTGCCTCAAGAGCTTTCAAATTTAATTCTTCTGTACCTTTGGGAATTCTAGCAAATAGCGCCTTTCTTATAGCATCTATCGAAACCACCCGAATAATGCCGGCTATCAGTCCTAAGGCAACGATGTTGGCTACAATTACCTTTCCTATTTCTTTTCTTGCCGTGGCAATTACCGGCAGTTTATATATCTTGAAATTACCTGCCGGTATATCCTTTACCGATTCTGCATCTACAATCAGTATCCCTCCGTCTTTGATGTCGCTTGAATATTTATTGACCGATTCTTGGGTAAGAGAAAGGAGCACGTCAACCTTCGTCGCCTTGGGATAATCTATTTCTTCATCACTAATTATTACGATCGAGCTGCTAGATCCGCCTCTGGACTCGGGCCCGTATGATTGAGTCTGAACGGCGTTCTTTCCGTCATATAGGGCTGCCGCCTCCGCTAAAATCAGACCGGCAAGTATGAGCCCCTGTCCGCCGGAGCCGCTAAGCTTTACCTCGTATCTTTCCATCTTTATTAGTTCTCCATGCTCACGTTATCGACCGATTTATCAAAGCTATGGGCAAGGGTATAGTATAGCTGGGTATATTCGGGTGCTTCCTTCCGATGAAGTACACCCGTGGTAAATTTCCCTTCTAGCTCTTCGGACTTCATGGCTTGAGACCGGTCTATTCGAACGGCATTTTTTCTCTGCCAATCTAAAAGCGAAAATGCCGTCTTAAATCCGTTCTTTCTTCCGTAATAGACAGGGCATCCGACCATTACTTCTACCACCGAAAATCCCTTGTGTTTGAACGCCTCCGTTATGACTTTATCCAGCGCAAAAATATTATAGGTAGTTTCCCTGGCCACAAAGGTGGCTCCTGCACCGATGGCCAGTTTGGAAAGGTCAAACTGAGGATCTATATTCCTATAAGGAGTTGTGGTGGAATACGAACCGCCTGGCGTTGTAGGAGAGTGCTGTCCCCCGGTCATTCCATAAATGTTGTTATTAAAAATTATGAGCGTCATATCGATGTTTCTACGGCAGGCGTGTATAAAGTGATTCCCGCCAATGGCGGCACAGTCCCCGTCGCCCGAGACCACTATCACGTTGAGCTTGGGATTGGCTAGCTTGATTCCGGTAGCGAATGTCAAGGGTCGGCCATGGGTCGTATGTAGCGTGTTAAAATCCAGGTAGCCGGAAATCCGGCCTGAACAACCTATCCCAGAGACAATCACAGTTTCTTCCTTTTTATAGCCCACTGTATCAATAGCCCTTATTATGGATTTCATCGCTATCCCGTTTCCGCATCCGGGACACCAGATATGGGGCATTTTATCGTTTCTCAAATACTTAGAATAATCAAAAGCCATGGCCCATGCTCCTTTTCTATAATTTCTCCAGGATCTCATCGGGTGATATTAGCTCTGTGTCCACCCGATTTATTGGTACCACGTCCGCTTCGCCACCTATTACCCTTTCTACTTCTAGGGCTATCTGCCCGAGGTTCATTTCCGGAATAATTACCTTCCGGATATGCTCCCCTAGCCGCTTTAGCGGCTTTACCGGAAACGGCCAGATAGTAATGGGCCTAAAAAGGCCTACTTTCTTACCTGCATTTCTGGCGAGCTTAACTGCGAACTTGGCTGACCGGGCAACGGAGCCGTATGCAACGATCACCGTCTCTGCATCATCGAGCATATACTCCTGCCAGCGGAGTATTTCCTCTTCTCCATCCTTGACTTTCTTTGTAAGTCTTTCCACAAGCTCTTTTATTCTTTTAGGCTCATTAGTGGGAAATCCACTCCAGTCATGAATAAGACCGGTTATGTGAAACTTGTACCCGGTCCCAAAGTTTGCTATATTGGGAACCCCGTCTTGGTCCGGCTTGAATGGGAGGTAGTTATCGGAAGCTCCATTAGGCTTTCTCCGGTTTACGACCTCAATTTCGCCCGGTATAGGTATTTGAATCTTCTCCCTCATATGAGCAACGATTTCATCGATTAGAAGGATGACCGGGTTTCTAAATTTCTCGGATAGATTAAAAGCCCTCACCGCTTCATGAAAGCACTCTTCCACGGTTGAGGGTGCAATCGCAACAGCCGGATGGTCCCCATGAGTTCCCCAGCGGGCTTGCATTACATCGCCTTGAGCAGGACCGGTAGGAGTTCCTGTACTAGGTCCTCCACGCATCACATCGACAATGACGCAAGGCACCTCCGCTATGCAGGCAAACCCGATATGCTCCTGTTTCAAGGAGAACCCGGGGCCGCTTGTTGCCGTCATCGCCTTGGCCCCGGCAAGAGAGGCGCCGATTACGGCACCCATAGAGGCAATTTCATCTTCCATCTCGATGAAAACGCCTTTTCTTCTGGGGAGTTCATAGGCCATATACTCGGCGATCTCACTGGAGGGACTTATGGGGTAGCCGGCGAAGAAATTGCACCCTGCATAGATAGCTCCTTCGGCACATGCCTCGTTACCTTGGAGAAATTTTATTCTTTCCATTTTTTCTCTCTTTATTCAACGGATATGGCGAAATCAGGGCATTCCATTTCGCAAAGCATACACTTGCTGCAGAGGTTTATATCCCTTACTGAGGGATAAGAGCCTTCCATCTCCAGGCATTTATTCGGACATATCTCAACGCAAATTTCACAACCCTTGCAGAATCCTTGATTTAAGGTGATGTTAGTCAGTTTTCCCCGAGCTTTTTGGCTGAATCCACTCCAAACCTTCACTTCCCCTATATTTTCGACTAACATGCCTATGCCCTTTTGACTCATTCTTTTAGTCCCTCCACAGCTCGTGGTAACCTCTCTTCTTAATTATTACGGCAACATTTGTGCCAAAGAATTTTTACTTTGTTTAGGAATCTTGAATTCTAGAAAGGTTAAAAAAGTCAAAGCGTGCACGCGGTTAGGAGGGACGCAGTTTTTAAGTATAAACCTTAGTAATTAATGCTTATAAAAAAATTTTGGATAAAATGTCAGATGTCAGAAAATCAAACATATCCAGAATGCTTCGTCAGCCGACCTAGCTGTAACCAGTGGCATTCACACAGCCCAGGGTGTATTAAGTATTAAAAATGCTCACGGTCGGTGCCGTGTGACCATGCTCTGTTCAGTGCTACTTTGCCAAGGGGAAGGTTATGTGAGAATAACCTACGCCACTTCTGATGAGGATATAAATGAAGGAATAAAGAGAATAAAAGAAGCGAACCTTGCGTTATAGCGACTGTTAAAGCTGATGGATGGAAGTCTCCTAATACTTCCATCCGTTCCTAATTAATACTGCTTAATAGAAGCCCTCTCAAAAATTCCCCTAGGGTGATTCTGAAGAAGCCCTTCGGCTACTCCGGGTAAACTCCGCGACTAAAGAATCTCATCCGGTAAACCTAAATCCAAGATGCTTCTCTGCGCTCAGCATGACAAAATTTATGCGATGAGTTCTAGAAATTCCTCTCCAAAACTGCCGGATCCGATGAACTAACTAGTAGTATGGAAAAGAAACTGGCATATGTGGATAGAATCCAGCCTCTATTGTTATTGATCTCAATCGGCATAGGGCTTATCTTAACTATCTCAACACTAACAACTGGATTTAGGCGAAACGGTTGCCTCAAAGTCAAATCCCAAGATGCCGCTGATTACATTGCTATATTCCAGGAGCTCGGCCATTAATTTTTGCTGCGATTGAGCGTGACGTTGTGTGACGGGGTGGGCATTTATTTTCCGCCTAAGATTTCTGATACTATCGATATCTTCTTGAGTGAGCGTTTTCTGTGATTGGCAACAACAAACTGAGTCGGTATGCCTGCTTCTTTTAAATCCATCATTGCACGGTAGGCTTCAACAACAGGAGTGGACTCGGGATAAAACACAAAAGCGAAGACCGAACGTTTCGGATCCTTCATCCTATTTATTATGCGATCGAGACGTTTCTCCGTCTCTCCTTTTACCGCTTCGCTTTTCTCTGTAGTCGCCGCCATCAAGCCTACCTGCTCGCTGTAATCAAATGGGAGCTCAAGAAGCCTCAATGTATGACCGGTCGGCGCGGTATCGAATACGATTACATCGTACTCTTCGCTCTCTGCATAAGTCATGAACTTATCAAATGCGGCCATCTCTTCCGTACAGGGTGATTCCAGCTCCTCGCTAATTGCCACAAGCATATCATCCGTGTATCTCTTACTTGCATCGTCTAGAATCCTTTTCTTGTATTCTTCTACGGCCTTCTCCTGGTCGATTATAACGGCCCAGAGATTACCAACTCCTTCCACCTTCCTGATAGTGTCTTCGATTTTCTGCTCAAGAACTTCGCCAATGTGGGAAGCAGGATCGTATCTTACTCTAATAATAGGGATAGTCTCTGGTATGATCGTTGCAATGGAAATTTGAATACATGGGCATGGAATATGAAGTAAAAGCAGAGCAGGTGGTGCCAAACGTCTCTACAGTGAGAACTAAGGAGGCACAAATTTACTTCGATTCATCACCCGGACAAAGCGAGCATTTATTTAACCCTGCTGAGTTATTCCTGAGCGCATTTGCCGCCTGTATTTTGAAGAACGTCGAGCGTTTTTCGGAGAGGCTGCACTTTGCCTATAACAAAGCTTCTATAAAGGTTCACGGTGTACGAGAGGAACCTCCCCCACGTCTCACTACGGTTAAATACGAACTGACTTTATATACAAATCAATCACCAGAAAGAATAGATCTTCTCCGCCGCAATCTCGAAAAATATGGAACGATCTACAATACAGTAGCAAATGCTTGTGAGATTTCAGGAGAAATAATCATTAGTCCAGAGAATGAACCGGGCAAATAGTAAAGCTGGCTAGGTGAAAAAACTGAACCGGTCATTCCCGGTGGTATTAAACTAATGGTTAAATATTGCGTTCCGAAGCTTTCTAAACAGAGAACGGTGGCAGTTATAAGATAATCAGGGTTTTCTCCAACCGGCCCAGTTTTTTTATTAGTTTGCCCTCCTTAACCATTGCGATCGTAAACCCCTGAATCCGGAATGTCGAATGTGGGCGCATTTGTAAAATAAATATCCACAATACTCCGTTCCTGCACCGTCAGATAATGTACTATTTTCTGACAATCCGACACCTTTTTCAAAGTCGAAACCTGTAAATGCTAGCTAAGAAAAGGAAATTTCATTGGCTTGATTCTTGCTTTTTCCTCCGAAAGGAGCTTAGTTATGGGCTAAAAAATGCAAGAATTTCCTTTGATACTAGCCATGACCACATTGATTTTTGATGGGAATAAAATCACGAAATTTGCAGTAGGCATGGGCGGTGAGGAAATCTAGGGGATATATTCAGCGAACAAACGAAGAGAACGAGATTATAAAGGAATGAATAACTAGAAAATCACTAGGAGGTTAAATCGATGGAGGATACAGACAATGGTAGGATAGATAAAGAAAACAACCGCAAAACCGATTTGGAAAAATATGATTTAGCTAGAAGAGAATTCCTGGAAAAGTTTGCAAGCGGTGTTTTTGCCAGCCTTGTAGCTCCAGCCCTTGGGTTTGTAAGCAGCTCTAAAGCGGAAGAAACTTCTGAAGAGCCAAACAAATATCATTATAAACTCCCCAACCTTAAGGAAATAGAACTCCCAGAGCCTCGACCTAACGAAGATGTACTTATAAGGATGATGAGAGACTTGCAGAGAGCTTTGAATAAACCCATTGAGCAGAGAAAATGGGTAATGGTAATTGACCTGAGAAAGTGTATTGGTTGCCATGCCTGTACTGTGGCGTGCATCGTCGAAAATAAACTACCACCCGGAGTTGTCTACCGGCCTGTTATTGATGAGGAGATTGGCGAATTCCCTAACGTCGCCAGAAGATTTGTTCCCCGCCCCTGTTTTCAGTGTGAAAACCCTCCTTGCACACCGGTTTGCCCCGTAAAAGCTACCTACAAAAGACCCGATGGGATAGTGGCCATTGATTATGAAAAGTGTATAGGGTGCAAATACTGCATTACGGCGTGCCCTTACGGCGCAAGAAGTTATGATTTCGGAGAGAACTATACAGATGCAACCCCTTCGCTTTCCGAAATAGAAGAGGCTCCTAACTTTGAATACCATCGAAAATGGAAAAGGGCAGGACATGAATCCCCGGTTGGCAATGCGAGGAAGTGTCACTTCTGCCTTCACAGGATAGAAAGGGGTCTTTTACCTCAGTGCGTCACGAGCTGTATTGGACGGGCCACATTTTTTGGAGACAAGAATGACCCAGACAGCTTGGTTGCAGGGCTAATAACAAAACCCAACGTCATGAGATTAAAAGAGGAACTAGGAACCGAGCCTAATGTTTATTACCTAACATAGGGAGGCTTAGTCATGAAAAAATCAGAGAGAGCTTTTTGGATATTATTCAGTATCGGGGCGGTAATAGGAGTTCTATCAATTATATGGCGCTTTTCCGCCGGTGAAACGGAGACCAATTTATCCAGCACGATACCCTGGGGGATATGGGTCGCTTTCTACACATACTTCATCGGCCTATCCATCGGATTATTCTTATATTCGACTTTAATATATGTCTTTGGTGTTCAAAAACTGGAGAAGACAGGGAGACTGGCCCTACTTTCATCAGTGTTTTCATTAGTAGCCGGAATGCTCTTTATTTGGATCGATTTGGGGCATCCTGAAAGATTTTGGAGAATTTTTACGAACTGGAATTACACGTCCGTCCTGGCCTGGGAGACATTGTTTTATCTTTTTTATGTTTTGGCCCTTCTTGCATCGCTATGGTTTCTCATGAGGTGTGATTTAGCTGATATGGCTGACAACTCAATCGGCTTGAGGAAATCCATCTATAAAATTCTTTCTTTGAATTTCAGGTGCCCGAAATCTGAGAGTGAATACAATAAATGCCACACCAGTAGTCTCAAAACTATAAAAGTCCTTGGAATAATCGGTATTCCAGCGGCGATAGGAGCGGCAGGACTGGGCGGAGCTTTATTTGCAGTGGTTGCTGCAAAACCATTCTGGTTTAGCGCAACAGTCCCTTTTGTATTTTTGGTATCAGCTTTAGCAGCGGGAACAGGAATAATAGTTTTTCTCTATTCTTTTCTCGGAGAGAGTAAGGATAAACATTATGCCGACGTGGTAAAGACAGTATCCACCTTTATGATTGTATTCATACTTTTAATCCCAATTATGCTTTTTTTCGAGGCTCTAATCGGACTCTATAGCGGGGTGCCGGAACGCGCTGAAGTTTTTCGTAAAATACTATTCGGGCCTTTTCCCTATACATTTTGGTTTGGACAGTTATTACTAGGAACCATTATCCCTGTTCTGATTTATGTATTTAGAAGGAACGATCCTACTTGGCTAGGCCTGGCCGGATTAAGCGCGGTTATAGGACTGGTGACCGTAAGATTGAACCTGGTCATACCGGCATTTGTTATACCTCCCATTAGTGGACTTGACCAAGCCTACTTCGATAAAAGATGGAATTACTTTTACTTCCCCAGTGCGTTCGAGTGGATTACCACTATATTTCCCATCGCCTTATTCGTGTTTCTTTTTGCTCTTGCCTATAAGCTCTTGCCTATGGTTGAGGAGTTGGGAATGAAATTCAAAGGAGGGAGCGAGAGATGATTACGAAGAAAGAAGGAGCTGAAAACGGTACAGTCACGGGTAGAAGGAAGTTCTTAAAAACTACGGCCCTACTTGGTGGAACCGCCGCTTTATCCACCGTTGTTTCCGGATGTGACCAGATACGATCGGGAGCCCTTGACAATCCTGAAACCATAGAAGCATACCCTTTGAATGAACCTGAAAACATTCTTTATTCATCTTGCCTTATGTGCAACACGGGATGCGGAATTAAGGTCAAAATCCTAGATGATGTAGCCGTTAAAGTTGATGGAAACCCCCTGGCTCCCCACGCCCTTTATCCGCACATTAACTATGAGTCATCACTTACTGAGGTGGCAAACATAGACGGGGCAATCTGCCCCAAAGGTCAGGCGGGATTAATGAATGTTTATGACCCCTACAGGATAAGAAAGGTATTAAAACGTGCCGGAAAACGGGGTGAGAACAGGTGGATAACGATTCCTTTTGACCAAGCAGTCCAGGAGGTTGTTGAAGGGGGATACCTATTCCAAAATGTGCCCGGTGAAGAAAAAAGATATGTTTCAGGTCTGAAAGAAATATGGGCACTACGTGACCAGCAGACTTCGAAGAATATAGATGAGGAGCTAAAAAAACTCAAAAAAGTTATAAAGAAGGTGAGAAAAGGGGAATTACCTGAAAGCGCTCTTGAAGAGGAAATAAGCAATTTCAAGAAAGTCAACAAAGAATACCTGGATATCCTTATTGACCCCGATCACCCCGATCTTGGCCCCAAGAACAATCAACTGGCTTTTGTATGGGGGAGAGTAAAAGACGGTAGAGGTGACTTCATAAAGAGGTTCATGGGCTCCTTTGGCTCCCTTAATGCCCATGGACACACAACTGTATGTCAGGGTTCACTTTATTTCACCGGAAAAGCTATGAGCGAGCAATGGGATTACGACGAAAAATCGAAGGAAGTAAAATGGACGGGCGGGAAAAAATTCTACTGGCAAGCAGATACTGGTAATGCTGAATTTATAATCTTCGTTGGCGCCTCTCCATTCGAGGGGAACTACGGTCCGCCAGGGAGAACCCCTAGAATAGTTAATAACGTAGTAGATGGGAAAATGAAAATCGCAGTTGTCGATCCCCGGTTTTCAAAAACAGCATCAAAGGCCTGGAAGTGGATACCTATACAACCGGGTATGGAAAGCGCTCTAGCTCTGGCAATGGCCAGATGGATAATTGAGAATGGAAAATATGATCAAAAATACCTTGAGAACGCCAATAAAGCCGCCGCTAAAGCGGACGGGGAGCCAACCTGGTGTAACGCTACATGGCTTGTGAAAATAAATGAAAAAGGAGAACCGGACAAGTTCCTCAGAGCTAATGAGATAGGGCTTTCAGAGCCGATCAAAAGGCAAACAAAGGATGGGGTGACATTCGACTATGAGCTTTTTGTTGCCATGAAGGACGGAAAACCAATCCCGGTAAACCCCTACGACGAAGAAAACGCCGTTGAAGGGGATCTTTTAATGGAAAGCGAAATAAACGGAATTCGTGTGAAAAGTGCATTTCAATTATTCTTCGAATCGTCAAAGGAACACACATTAGAGGAATGGGCAGAAATCTGCGGGTCAAAACCACAGGACATTCTAGAGTTGGCAAACGAATTCACCAGTCACGGCAAAAAAGCGGTAGCTGACATACATAGAGGTGTCTCACAACACACGAACGGTTTTTATAATTGTCTGGCATGGAACTCTTTAAACCTGATGATAGGAAACTATGACTGGAAAGGAGGTTACATAACCGCTAGCAAGTGGAATCACCTTGGTGAAAAAGAGGGATTCCCTTTCAACATTGAAAAGTTACACCCGGGCAAACTAACCACATCGGGCATCAGCATAATACGACATGACGTTAAGTACGAGGAAACTACTCTTTATAATGATTATCCTGCAAAAAGACCATTTTTCCCCCTCGCGTCCGACATATATCAAGAAATAATACCTTCGATACGGGATGAGTATCCGTATCCGGTAAAAGCCATGTTTTTGTACATGGGAAGCCCAGTTTACGCATTACCGGGGGGAAACAGGCTTATAGAGGTTCTGATGGACGTAAATAAGCTTCCTCTATTTATCACTATAGATATAACTATAGGCGAGACCTCCCTCTACTCCGATTACATTTTCCCCGACCTAACATACCTAGAGCGGTGGGAGTTCCAAGGTTCACATCCTGGGTTCGCTCACAAAATACAGCCTGTCCGCCAGCCGGTGATTCCACCCATTACCGAAACGGTTGAGGTCTTTGGCCAGAAAATGCCAATTTCGCTTGAGGCTACTATTCTGGCAATCGCTGAAAAGATGGGCTTGCCGGGTTTTGGTGAGAATGGTTTCGGAAACGGTATGGATTTTAAAAGAGAAGAAGACTTGTACCTTAAAATGGTGGCGAATGTCGGTTTCGACGGAAAACCAGTAGCTGAAGCTGATGGGCAAGAGTTAGAAATGTTTGAAAAAACAAGAAGACACTTGCCAGATACCATTTATGACGCTAAAAGATGGAAAAAAGCGGTAGGCGATGATGAGAAAACCTGGCGTCGGGTTGTTTATGTACTAAATCGCGGCGGTAGATACCAGAACTATGAAGATGGCTACGAAGGTGATCTGGTCAAGAACAAATACGGTACCCTCGTAAACCTCTACTCGGAAAAAGCGGCAACAACCAAAAATAGTATAACCGGCAAAAAATTTAGCGGTATCGCAAAACACTATCCCATAACCGATTCACAAGGTAACGAAATCAAGTTCGATGAATACAATCTTCATCTCATAACTCATAGAGAAATATCCATGACTAAATCCAGAACGCCTTCCAATTACTGGTTGCTTTCTCTTATGCCCGATAACGCCATTGTCATAAACAAACGCGACGCCGACAATCTCGGCTTGAAGAATGGTGACGAGGTCTTAGTAATATCTCCTTCTAACCCCGAAGGGGTATGGGATATAGGAAACGGCGTGGAAAAGAAGATGATTGGTAAGTTGAAAGTGGTCCAGGGAATAAGGCCGGGAGTGGTTACGTTTGGCCTAGGATGGGGACACTGGTCTTACGGTTCAAAAGACATAGTGATTGATGGTAAGAGAATTGAGGGTGATTCACGAAGAGGAAAAGGGGTTCACGCGAACGCAGCGATGTTGATAGATCCTTACCTGAAAAGTACGTTGTCCGACCTCGTAGGCGCAAGCGTTTCTTTTTATGACACGAAAGTAAAATTGTTGAAAGTATAAACGTAATGCCGGAGCGTAGAGGAGATCGATGGGGTGCGGAGCTAACAATCTTGACGTCTGGGGCTTCTTACCTCCTAGGGAATCACTCTACGCTCCGTTATGAAAAATTAGCCCCCAAGTTACCTAAGAGCAGAATCGCATCTTCAAAACGAATCCGTACCGGTGTGTTTGAGTTTATAGCTACCTGTAATTCAAAGCTTAGGAGGGAAAGTTCAATGAGAAAAAGTTCCCTTATTCTTTGTATTCCTGCCGTCTTTTTGGGAATTATTTTCAGTGCAGGATTATCCCTAGTCTTTGCTGAAGAGATTACGGAGAAAGAAACTACCGAGAAAAGCAAAATGGAGGAATTTGAGAAAAAACTGGAGAAGCTGAGTGAAGATTTTCAGAAAGTAATAGAAGACCGTGCTGAAGAAAAGCAAGAGATGACGGAGCTAAAAGAGAAGCTCAATCAACTCACTAGAGAACTAAGCGAGATGAAGGGAAAACCGGGTGAAGAAGAGAAGGAGATTAAAACCAGTTATGAGACAGATGCAGAAATTTCTCCTGAAACGCCTTCTGATGAGCATCTATATTTTGAAGGACTGGGTCTTAACGAAAACCTCCCTGAAAGAGTAGTTTCACTAGACAAGCTCCGCGTAGGATTCTGGGTTCAGCAGCGCCTTATGTACAACGCAAGTAATATTCCTGGTCCGGCAAACACCAATTTTGGCAACACTAAGAACTACGATTTCCTACGTCAGAGAGCGCGATTAGGGATTGATATAAGACCGTTAGAGAACGTAGGCGGTTATGTACAGCTTGAGTATAGAAGCGGACTAGGAGTTGGGCCCGACATTAGCGATCCGAGAGAGGGAATTGATTTTGATAATATTGCCTTCAATAGGTTAGATGACCGAGGACTCCGTTACGCTTATTTCTATGCTTCCCCGATTAAAGAAGCTACGTTTGTAGCAGGGATTAT
This sequence comes from Thermodesulfobacteriota bacterium, assembly GCA_035559815.1. Classification (NCBI taxonomy): domain Bacteria; kingdom Pseudomonadati; phylum Thermodesulfobacteriota; species Thermodesulfobacteriota bacterium. The sequence goes on along the minus strand of DATMAT010000010.1, from coordinate 60,317 downwards.
CCCATCTTCAGACTACTTGGGAGACACACAGTTCAGTGCGGACTGGGATTTTAATGTCGGAGGGGTGGCTCTTACCGGGGAGATTAGTGACTTTACTTACAGGTTAAGCTATTTAAGACTCATTGACGGACTCGGATTCAACATAATCAATGAACTGGGAGAAGATGCTCACCTAATCCTTGCCGATTTTACCACACCTTTTTTTAATGAAGCCACAAGGGTGGGACTTCATGTTTATTATATTCTAAATGACATTGATGAACCTTCCGTGGGGGATTTTCAGGAAGCATGGATTGGAGTCAGCGGAAGAACAGAAATAGGTTTAGTGGGATTAAATGGTTTCTTTGTTTTAAATGTGGGTGAGTTTGACCAGCCAACCTCTCTTCCCTCGGGTCTCACAATACCGGAGGGTTCACACCAAGGAGTGGCATTCAAAGGCGAGGGTGTAGTTCCCCTTACTGATCTTCCCTACGGTCCATTACTTCTGAGTGGTCTATTTATCTTTGCCACTGGAGACGAAGAAGGAAAAATGGATAATCGCTTCAATACAATTGAAGGTTTGGTAGGCACGGAGGGATATTGGGCTTACACCCATATATTCACGGCAAACGGACCTTCCGATGTCAATGACTTTGGGCTTGATATTGGAAACACAAGACTGGGTAGCGGAGCGGGCCTTCTTACTGCGCAAGTCAAGTTAAATTTGCCTTTACATAGACTGATTAGATTAGAACTGGAAAGTGGCAGCTTTTGGTCTGCTAAAAAAAGAGCAGGAGCTAACTACATGGGCACCGAAGTAGGTGGGATGTTTACTTTTCCCATAGTTAGGCCGCTTAACGTAAATATTGGTTTTGCCTACGCGAGATTAGGGAACTTCTTCGAATCGCTTATAGCAGAGGATCAGCAGCTTGATAGAAATATTTACGAGCTGTTTTCAAGGATACAATTGGAGTTTTGAATAACTTAGATCAGATAATGCTTTCATTTGATTATTCTTTTATTATATTTTCATTCCCAATCTCGTTCTTCCTTGATCTACCTCCAAATAAAACAACGCTAATGATCGTCAGCATGCATGTAACCACGACCGCAATTAAGGAATACTCGTTTAAACCTGTTTTGATGAGTAAGCGAACTGAGAATACGGCTCCAAACATCTGTGCAATGCCGAGCATAAACCGTATAATGGCCCACGTTTTGACCGGGTTCATTTTTTTTATTAGTTATGTCTTTTACGAGTTGAAGAACTTTAGCTTTAATGGAATCTCGAATTTCTCTTATCCTTGCCAGTTTTTTCTCCCTTCGTTCCTTTAAAAATGGAGGGATCTTCAAAACTCCAGTGGAGTCTTTGCACTGCTCCCGGAAATAAAGGACATCGCTCCGCACTCGTCTCATCGCATACTGGTATAACATAGTGGAAGGTTTTATCTTGCTTGAGGAAATCAAGTTCGCTTTTGGTCTTATTCTTTGAAATATCGATTCCAATTTCTTGCATTGCCTCAACAACCAGTGGATTGAGAGTACCCGGTTCTATGCCAGCACTTTCAGCTTCGAAGAATTCACCACCATATAGTTTGAGAAACGCTTCCGCCATTTGGCTCCTAGCACTGTTATGGACGCAGACAAAAAGAACTTTCTTCTTCATCACTTCCTCTACCGGTATACGACACATGCTTTTGCTGTGTTAAACGACATCCTAAATTTTGCCCATTAGCTATTATTATTTGCACGATGAAATTATGGTTTCGGGTTTGATTGCACGGTTATGGGAACAACACTCAGAAAACAAAAAAGCTAATAGTTCCTGCAATACTTTAGTATTGGCCGTATACCATAGGAACTGTCGGTCACGCCTGACCGTAACCAGACCTACGTTTTTTAACTTCTCTAAGTGGTGAGAAAGTGTAGAGTTAGCTATTCCCAGTTCCGCATGTATATCGCCAACTACCATGCCCTCTGGATGTGCAGAGAGCAGTAGCCGCATAATCCTGAGACGTGGCTCGGTTCCCATTGCTGATAAAATATTGGCATAACCTGTTGCATCATTATTTTTATCCAAGTCCGTTGATTTCATATTTCTATTATAGTAAAAATATAGAATCATCTAAATGCTTTTTATGAGTATTTTGCATAGTATTGTTATAATCCTAAAAAAAATAAATAATTAAGCGATTAATTTAAAAGATTTTAGCTGGGCTTTAACATCTTCTTAACATTCTCTTAACATTTAGCCTATAGCCTATTAAAAATTTCAAAGGAGGTCAGGAAAATGATTAGAAAGTTGCTTTTAGGTCTAAGTTTTATGGTTTCACTTTTTTTTGCAGTGGATGTAACTGATGTAGCTAGGGCGGCTACGAAGGAAATAAAAGTAGACGGGTCTAGCACGGTATACCCGGTTACGGAAGGAGCCGCAGAGGACTTTCAAAATATGAGAAGAGGCGAGGTGAATATAACTGTTGGCATTTCCGGAACAGGTGGCGGATTTAAGAAGTTCTGTAGGGGGGAAACTGACATTTCTGATGCCTCAAGACCCATTAAAACCTCTGAGATCGAGGCATGTCAACAAGCAGGAATCGAATACGTTGAACTTCCGGTTTGCTTTGATGCCCTCGCAAATCTGGTTAACCTTAATAACAATTGGGTTGATTGTATGACGGTTGAAGAGCTCAAGAAGATCTGGGAGCCCGAAGCTCAGGGTAAGATTACCAGGTGGAATCAGATAAGACCTGAGTGGCCGGATAAAGATTTAAGGCTGTGTGGAGCAGGAGTTGACTCCGGAACTTATGACTATTATACTGAGGCGATAGTTGGGAAAGAACATTCTAGCAGAGGGGACTTTACCGCAAGTGAGGATGATAACGTCCTAGTGCAGTTTGTTAACAGCCAGGATAATGCTTTGTGCTTTTTCCCCTATGCCTACTATTTTGAAAACAAAGATAAAGCAAAACTGATAAAAGTTAAGAATCCTACAACCGGTGAGTGCGTATTGCCTTCTGCCGAAAACGTTATTAACGGTAGCTATCAGCCGCTTTCGAGGCCAATCTTTATCTATGTGAATGCCAAGTCAGCGGAAAAACCGGAGGTAAAGGAGTTTGTTGAGCTATATTTGAGTAATGCAAGTGATTACTGTACCTCCGTAGGATATGTTGCTCTTCCGGACGAAGCATATAAGCTTGGCCTCCAGAAATTTAAAAGTATGAAGAAGGGGACTACGTTTGCGGGTGGTTCTACGGTTGGGGTAAAGATAGAAGATATGGTAAAGCATTAATAAAATAGGCCCTACGGACGAACATGAACAAGATAAGTTATAAAAAGGCGGTAGACAAACTTGTGACGATACTTTTGTTTACCGCCTCCTTTTTTACCATATTTATTACAGCAGGGATTGTTTACGTTCTTTTGACTGATACAGTCAAGTTCTTTCAATACCCTGAAGTCAGTTTATTTGAATTTTTAACAGGAACTGAATGGACTCCTGTTTTTGCAATCAAAAAGTTTGGAGTTTTGCCTTTAATCGCGGGGACTTTTCTTACCGCAGGTATTGCGACGCTGGTATCAGTTCCTATAGGCTTGCTAATCGCCATATACATAAGCGAATATGTTTCTGATACCGTAAAAGAAATTTTAAAGCCGATAATGGAGTTTCTGGCAGCTATTCCAACAGTTGTTTATGGATACTTTGCGCTTTTATTCCTGACACCTCTTCTTCAGAAGATCCTACCTGGACTTCAGGGACTTAACGCGCTGGCTCCGGGCATAGTAATTGGAATTATGGTCCTTCCATATACGGCCTCACTCGGTGAGGATGCTTTGAGAGGTGTACCAAAGGAACTGAGAGAAGCAGCGTATGCTCTGGGAGACTCTAGATTAAACGCTGCATTCAAAGTGGTACTGCCCGCAGCTATCTCTGGAGTGATGGCTGGTTTTATCTTAGGTATATCGAGGGCATTGGGAGAAACTATGGTCGTTGCTATAGCCGCCGGTATTTATCCCAATTTAACCTTAAATCCACTCGAGCCTATAGAAACAATCACCGCTTACATTGTCCAGATTAGTTTAGGAGACCTTCCTTACGGTACAATAGAATACCTCTCTATATTCGCCGTCGGATTTACTCTATTTGTAATAACGTTGATATTTAATTTGATTGCCTTCTGGCTTAAGTCAAAAATCAGGGAGGTCTACTAATTGCAAGAAAAAATCGGAATATTAGAAGTTCCCGATGTAATAATAAAAAAAATGCGAATCTCCGATTTAGTATTCAGGATACTGGGGATTATACTGGTCTTTCTGCTTATGACTTTTCTTTTTGCCATAATTCTGGACCTCTTTTTAGATGGTTATCGTAGGTTAAGTCCAGATTTTCTTACTTCATATCCGTCGAGATTTCCGGAAAAAGCCGGCATACTGTCGGCATGGGTTGGAACAATTTACGTGATGCTTGGGGCAGTTTTCTGGTCGGTCTTATTGGGAATTCCAGCAGGGGTATACCTAGAGGAATACGCAACTAAAAATTGGATAGCAAATGCCATAGAGATAAATATATATAATTTGGCGGCCGTTCCCTCGATAATATATGGGCTCCTAGCACTTGGGCTTTTCGTTTATAGGTTTGATTTTGGAACAAGCATACTTACAGGGGGACTTACACTAGCCCTTTTGATGCTCCCTATTATAGTGGTAGCCACCAGAGAATCTATAAGAAGGATCCCATTATCCGTCAGAGAAGCGGCGTATTCGGTGGGTGCTACAAAATGGGAAACGGTGAGAGACCATATCATTCCATATTCAATTGGTGGAATCTTGACTGGGGTATTAATTGCCGCATCAAGAGCCATAGGAGAGACAGCGCCTCTGATAACTATCGGGGCTTTAACATTTATAGCTTTTCTTCCGCCTTCTCCCGTTAAGGCTGAATTCCCATTCTTCTCTTTTGAATCCTTTATTGAAATGATAAAAACTCCCTTCACAGTATTACCTATACAGATGTTTAACTGGGTTTCGAGACCTCAGAAAGGGTTTCACGAAAATGCCGCTGCCGCCGGTTTAGTTCTCATAATGTTAACCCTAATCTTGAGCAGCCTAGCCATATACATTCGCTATCGAGTAAGGAGGAGTATAAAATGGTAGTAAGCAAGGCCACAGAAGTATTATTAGAGGATAATGGAGCATTGCCGGAAAGTGAGGAAGATGATAAGCTCAAAAAAGATGAGATAATGCTTAATACTGAACCTAAGAATGTTAAAGTCGAAGTGAAGAACCTTGATTTCTACTATGGAGACGTCCAGGCTTTAAAAAATGTAAATGTTAAAATTGCCATAAATCAAATCACTGCATTAATAGGTGCTTCTGGCTGCGGAAAGACCACCTTTCTCCGCTGTCTCAACAGGATGCATGACCTTTATTCTGGTAATGGTTACCGGGGTGAAATATTACTCCATCCCGAAGGAATTAACATAATTGATACAAGTATTGATCCTATTTTAATAAGAATGAAAGTAGGAATGGTTTTCCAAAAACCGAACCCATTTCCGAAATCTATATACGAGAATGTTGCCTACGGATTGAGAATTAAGGGAATGAAAGACAAAAGGGTTTTGAATGAAAAAGTGGAATGGGCGCTCAAAGCCTCAGCACTCTGGGACGAAGTTAAAGACAGATTAAAAGAAAATGCTTATTCGCTTTCCGGTGGTCAGCAACAAAGGCTTTGCATTGCCCGTGCAATCGCAGTTGACCCAGAGGTGCTTCTTTTCGATGAGCCAACATCCGCACTCGATCCCGTTTCTACCGCAAAGATTGAGGAGCTATCCATAGAACTCAAAAAATACACCACAATAGTTATAGTTACACATAATATGCAGCAGGCAGCAAGAATAGCTGATTACACTGCATTTATGCATCTTGGCGAGCTGGTTGAATTCGACATTACGGAAACTATATTTACAAATCCCAAGAATAAACTCACCGAGGACTATGTAAGTGGACGGTTCGGTTGAGGTGAGTTTGGAAAAAATATCGATAACTGATTAATACTTGAGAAAAAGGAACACATCATGAAAAGGCTACAAGAGGAAATAACTAATTTAAAAAAGCTGCTCCTGGAAATGGCTACTTCTGTAGAAGAGATGATAGCTAAAAGCATAAAGGCACTCAAAGAAAAAAATATGATTCTCGCCGAAGAGGTAATAAAAAGCGACGATAAGATAAACAAGATGGAAATCGAGATAGATAACCTCTGTATAAAGATATTGGCACTGTTCCATCCCGAGGCCGAGGATTTAAGGACTGTTACCATGATTATGAAAATAAACAATGACCTGGAGAGAATAGGCGACCACGCAGTCAACATATCTGAGAAGGCCATTTACCTGGCCGATAAACCCCCTGTGAAACCGCTCATCGATATACCGAAAATGGCAGAAAAAGCAATGGAGATGCTTAGGGAAAGCCTGGATTCCTTCGTGAATAAGAATGAGGAGCTGGCGGTCCAGGTCTGTAAAAAAGACGATGAAGTGGATTTACTTGAAACCCAGGTTATAAGGGAGCTTATCACCTACATGATAGCAGACCCGACGGTTATCGACCGTGCTATTTATCTCATTCTTTTAGCAAGAGACCTGGAAAGGGTTGCAGACCTGACAACGAACATAGCCGAAGATACGTTTTATATAGCCAGCGGCAAGGTCTTAAAGCATCATGCCATGGAAGAGGGGATTTCTTAATAGAGATCCTATAAGTTATTAGTTAGTACTAAACCTGTCCAAAATAAGAGATTGCTTCGCCGCCAAAAAAGCGGCTCACAATTCCGGACGAATGTGAGGAATCTTATTCGGTTTGGGGGATTCTCCCCTTCTTGTCATTCCCACGAAGCTTGTCCTCGCGTATGCGGGGAGTGGGAATCCAGTCAACTATGGACCCCCGATAAAAGACTTCGGGGATGACAGAAAATGTGGACACCCGGTTGATTCCCTGGTTTAACCGGGGGAAGCCAAAAAAGTAAAATGAGTTTGAAGGGTATAAGTGGTATCTAGCGGGATTTGATATAACAAGGTTAATTCAGAACATATACTGAAATGTAATAGCTAGGGTTTAATCAAACGGACACTGCCTTAGCTAATAGCATCTAATGGGGCATTTTACTTGTTTAACTGTCACTCTGGAGTAGGTTGTAAGGACAAACACCTCAATAACTCATCCTTCGACCGGTCTCAGGATGAGCGGATGTATATCCGCTAAGATGATTAATGAAACAAAAACCGTTCATTCTGAGCGCAGTCGAAGAATGAACACCCGAAGAGACTTCATCTTTTGATAAACTCAGTGTAAATTCCATGAACGAACGAGCGTACTTACATCTGCTGAAAATGTAACCTATCCCGACACTGTCCAGCAAATCAAATCTTGATTATTACAACTTGAAATTACAACTGTGTTTAATTCTAGCTCGTGATTTCTATCTGCACTCTATTCTGCATTCGAGCTTATGTTGACTTCTTCTTCCCCTTTTTTATCGGCGACAATCGGATTGTCGGGAGCTTTATTAGAACGCTCATAATAGTACATCGCTTCGGGAAGCCATCTATTCAGGTTATTTATTCTTGTACCGTAGCTGGGGTGAGTAGCCAGGAACTCCGGCGGGGACGGCCTATTCTTAGTGGCCTCGCCCATCCTTTGCCAGAAGGCGACCGATTCTCTAGGGTCATACCCTGCCTGGGCCATGTAGATCAGGCCTATTCTATCGGCCTCCGATTCCTGAGAGCGACTAAAAGGTAATATCCCTCCCACCGTTACTCCAATACCGTAAGCTTGCATTATTGCATTAAGAACGGTGGGGTCGCTGTTTCTGAGAGCAGCGCTAAGGCCGACGGCTCCTAGCTCGGCCAGGATTCCGGCTGACATTCTCTCTGCGCCGTGACGAGCGGCGACATGCGCTACTTCGTGTCCGATTACTGTCGCCAGCCCTGCTTCGGTCTCAGCGATTGGGAGTATCCCGGTGTATACGCCTACTTTTCCTCCGGGAAGGGCAAAGGCGTTAATCGTATTATCGTCCTTGATCACTTTGTAATCCCAGCTTTGATTGGGGGTATTGGAAACTCCGGCTATTCTCGTGCCCACCCGTCTGACAGCCTCATTAAAGTTTGGGTCATCGGATAACTCTTCTTTGCTGAGCAAATCCTGAAAGGCAGTCGCCCCCATCTGAGCGGCCATCTCCGGGGAGATTAGAATCAACTGGGACCTCCCGGTGACCGGAGCCTTATAACAGGTTATAAAGAGAAAAACGAAGGTGATTGCAAGAGATAAAACAATAAAAGGTTTTAATATCCAATTAGATTTTCTTGCAGACCTATACATGGAAGAAACCTTCTCTTTATTCTTATTGTAAAAAATATTATACCCCGGAAAAAAGGTGCATCGGGTATTTGATTAGATTGATACGGCCGATTTGCAATAGGCACGGGCTTTCACCCACGGTGCTTTGGCTGTTAAAAACACCGAGATGAAAGCCCGTCCTACAAACTAAGCCTTGAGGTTTGTTTGGCTTATTCTCTTGATTCCCTCATCGATATCGTCGTCGGATACGGCATAAGTCACTCTGACGTAGCCCTCTCCCTGGCTTCCGAAGGCCGTTCCCGCTACTACTGCAACCCCGGCAGTTTCCATCAGCCTGTTGGTGAACTCCTGTGAAGTCAGACCGGTTCCGCTGATGTCCGGAAAAGCGTAGAAAGCACCGTCGGGAGTATCGCATTTTATACCGGGAATCGAGTTTAACCCCGCTACCATTTTATTTCTCTTCCTTTGCAGAATTTCCAGTTTCCTATCCACCCAGTCTTGGGGGCCGACCATTGCGGCGTAAGCGGCTTTTTGAATAAATGCGGCCACGTTGGTAATGGTGTCCTGTAAAAATATGGATAGCTTCTCGATGACCGGCTTAGGAGCGACCGACCAGCCTATCCTCCATCCGGTCATAGCATAGGTCTTGGAGAATGTATCGATTACTATGGTCCTCTCGGCCATACCGGGCACGGCGGCTATGGTCTTATGTTGTTTACCGTCATACACTATGTGTGAGAATATCTCGTCGGAGATAACCATAAGCTGTTTGTGCCTTAAACAAAGCTCGGCGATCTCTTCCGGGTTCTGCACCAAGTGACCGTTGGGCCTTTGCGGGGTGTTTATGATCAAGAGCTTTGTTTTCGGAGTAATCATGCGTTCGAGCTTGTCCAGGTCAAACTGCCAGTCCGGCTTTGTCAACGGTGTGTGCTTTATGTGTGCGTTGGCATATTTCGCCCAAACCTCATCTGGAGGATACCCCGGGTTTGGAAAGATTACTTCATCACCGTCTTCCAGGAATGTTAAAAGGGCCATATTAAGGGATTGCTTAGCTCCGGCTGTTACTATAACTTCGTCGGGCGTGGTCGGCCTTCCTCTACGGTTCATCTCTTCGGCTATGGCCTCTCTAAGCTCGGGAAGACCGGGTCCCGGGTCATACCTTACATAACCATCTTTGAGTGCTTTCACCGTGGCCTCAAGAACGTGTTCCGGCGTCTCAAAATCGGGCCCCTGATAATCACCCTTTTCAAAGTGGATTACTTTCTTGCCAGTGTTTTTCTCAAGCTCCTTGGCTATTCTCATACTGGCCCATTGTTTTGGCGGGACAAAATGATGTATCCTTTTACTGAATGGATATCTTATGGACATGGACTGTACCTCCTTTTGTTAGGTTATTATCTTAATCCCCATCATCCGTCGCTTGTTGATCCTTTTCCGTTTTTTCTTGTGTATGTAATTTCTTTTCGGCCGGGGCCAGAATCCCTTTTTCAATTACCGAAAATACCTCATCGGCCGTTTCCTCGGCGCTCTTATCCGTCTCGTAGAAAAACATCACCGACCTTACCAGGCCGAAGATTATTAATGACGTAAGCTCCGTGTTTATTGGACGGAAGGAGCCCTCCTTGACGCCCTTCTCCAGGATTTTTTTGTAAAGCTTCACCCTTCTGTGTCTCCAGTGTTCGGTGAACTCAAAGTGCTCTCGAATGAGATGGGTTTCATCCCGGCTCAGGATGCGAAGCACGTCCAGGTTTTGGCGATAGAAGGAAAAAATAAGCTTTAAGACCTTTTTCATCTTCTGCGGAGCGGACTCGCCCTTTTCTACCTCTTTTTCGATCAGGGACTCGATGGATTCAAACCCTTCTTCCAGAATTTCTAAGTACAGCTTTTCCTTAGACTCAAAGTAAAGATAGATGGTGCCCTTGGCAACGCCTACCTTCTCCGCTATCTCATCCATAGTTACGTCATGATAGCTTTTTTCGGAGAACAACTGGGCGGCAGTATGTATAATCTCATCCCTCCGGCCGGTTCTCTTACTGCGGAAATTAACCCTTGCCAGCCTTTTCCCTATTGCTTCTTTTGCTTTTGCCATATTGCTATACCCCGGTGAACTGACTAGTCAGTCACCAATGTAGTATATATTATACGGTTTGTCAAGTGCCTTTTTTTAACGCTCGTGTGGAGTGGTATGGAGCCTGCTAATTCTTGATGAAAATGTAGGGGCGACCCGCCGGGTCGCCCCTACGGAAAGGTCAAAAGGAACTGCATCACATTCCATTTGTGCTATTGTCGGACAATTTAAATCAATTGTTATCAAACTTGTCAATTCATTACGTAGCAATGCCTGGATTGGATGGTGATTACGCTTTACTTTTATAATCCTTACTTCCACTATTTTGTTTTTACCCTAAAAGCCCTTCTGAGTCTCTGTAACCAGTCATTCCCGTGAAACATGTCCTCGCGCAAGCGGGGAGCGGGAATCCAGTATTTAATTATAGATGCCCGACTGATCCCCAGGTTCAACCGAGGGACGGGCATGACATGAAGAGGAGATCCCCGCCGAGGAAGTCGAGGGACTACATCGCCTCGACAGCGGAAATCCTGTGGTAAATCAGGGAATTCTCAAGTTTACTATAGATTCTTTATTTCCTTCTGGAGCACCGGCTTGGAAATAAATGAACTTACTTTTGCCGACTGTCTTTGCGAGCCGTGGATGATGGAGAGCAGCCCGGTGTATATGAAGCCGAATTGAATGAGCAGGAGGAACGGTATCCATCCGACATAGCCGATAAAAGCGCCGTAGGCGGTCTGGAGCACGAAAAGAATACCCACTATCAGTTCTATCAGGCTGGTTATCTCTTTAGAAGAGGTATAGCTTCTGGTGCGCCAGTTGTCGCCTTTGGAGGTTACGGCAAATTTGGGGGTGCGTTTAAATTCGGACTTCTTACCAAGGATGGCTTCAAACACCGCTTTTGAATTGTTTATGGCGATGCCGGTTCCAAGGGCAATGGATAGGGGTACATATTTTAAGTATTTGGTCCATTCCTTGCCGTGAACCTCTCTAGTGGTGAGCACATAGAACCTTATAACGCTCAGAGTACAGGCGGATACGATGAATAGGTTGAAAAAGACCACTTTCTCCCATCCGAAAGAGTGCCAGAAATAGGATATTGGCAGCATCAGGGAGAGAAGGATCAAAAGTAAAACATAGGCAAAATTCCCGAGCAGGTGAAAACAGGCTTCGACCTTTATGCTCAGGGGAAGTTCTTTTGCTCTCAGAATTTGGGGCAGGAGCTTTATTGCCGTTTGTATTGCTCCCTTAGCCCAGCGGTGCTGCTGTGATTTAAAGGCATTCATGTCAACCGGCAGTTCCGCATCAACCGCCCAATCCTTCAGGTAAACGAACTTCCATCCCTTTAGTTGCGCCCGGTAACTGAGGTCCAGGTCTTCGGTAAGCGTGTCATGCTGCCAGCCCCCGGATGATTCGATGCACGATCTTCTCAAAACGCCTGCGGTTCCATTGAAGTTAAAAAACCTGCCCGCATGAAATCTGGAGGCCTGCTCTATGACGAAGTGTCCGTCGAGGAGAATGGACTGGGCCTTAGTGAGCGGGGAGTAATCGAGATTTACGTGTCCCCATCTCACCTGAACCATGCCCACCCGGGGGTCAGTGAAGTAATCTACCGTTTTTGTGAGGAAATCCTCCGGCGGAATAAAGTCGGCATCGAATATGGCGATTAGCTCTCCGCGGGCGGTCTCGAGGCCTTCGGCCAGAGCTCCCGCCTTAAACCCGACTCTGTTTTCTCTGTGGATGTAGTGTATGTCGAAGCCCAGGGACCGGTAGTTTTCGACACACTCTCGGGCAATTTCCCTGGTCGGGTCGGTGGAGTCGTCGAGCACCTGGATTTCCAGGAGTTCCTTCGGATAGTTAATCCGGCAAACCGAGGATATCAGCCTTTCTGCAACGTACATCTCATTGTAAATGGGGAGTTGTACGGTAACCGTTGGTAAATTTGTAAATTTCTCCCGGGGCTTTGGTGGCTGTCTTTTGTATTTATTGAAAAGATAAGCCAGATAATACCTATGAATCCCGAACACGCACAGGAGTGCAAGGGCGGTCACATATATCGAAGTTACGATTACTTTGGCGACTACAGTCAAGCTTTCCAAGGCAGTTAGGCAGTCCGAACTCAGGTTCTTGTTTATTATTAGAATCTTAAATTCTTGAGCCTCTCCACCGCTTCGGCGAGCCTCTCTTTACCGATGGTGATCGACACGCGAATATATCCTTCTCCGTATTCTCCGAATCCGTTTCCAGGCGTGACCACAATGCCGGCCTCGCTGAGGAGCCTGGCGGTAAAATCCTTTGATGAGATTCCCTTGGGGGTCTCAAACCAAACATAAAAGGTCGCTTTGGGTGGATGATAGCTCAATCCAATCTCATCGAGCCCTCTACAGAATATATTCCTTCTCTCCTCATAAATCTTCTTTCTCTCCTGAATCCCCAGGGAATAGTTCCTCAAGGCTTCGATACCGGCGAGTTGAATGGCCTGGAAGGCACCGGAGTCTATGTTCGTCTTTACCTTTCCAAGCCCGGCGATAGCCTTCTTATTCCCGGCGGCGAAGCCGAGCCTCCATCCGGTCATGTTGAAGGTTTTAGAAAGGGAGTGGAACTCCATCCCCACTTCCTCTGCTCCGTCCAACTCCAGAAAGCTGGGCGGATTGAAGCCGTCGAATGAGACCTCGGTGTATGCCGCATCGTGGCAGACAAGAATGTTATATTTTGAGGCGAAGTCTATTACCTCCCTGAAAAAAGCCCTTTCCGTAACCGCTGATGTGGGGTTATTGGGATAGTTGAGGAACATAAGTTTGGCCTTTTTCCTGATGTCTTCCGGGATAGAGCCGAGGTCGGGGAGAAAACCGTTCTCCTTCCTTAGGGGCATGGAATAGGGGATGCCGCCGGCGAAGCTCGTAGCGACAGGATAAACCGGATACCCGGGGTCAGGAATCAGGACAACGTCACCGGGGTCGACAAAGGCAAGGGGAGTATGGGCAATTCCCTCTTTTGACCCGATAAGAGTGACCACCTCGGTTTTGGGGTCTACCCTGACCCCAAAGCGCTCCGCATACCAGTCTGCTGCCGATTTTCTGAAGGACAGCATGCCTTCGTAAGAAGGGTATCTATGGTTTGACGGGTCTTCAGCGGCCGCTTTCAACGCATTAATAATGTGGGAAGGAGTTGGGATATCCGGGTCTCCAACCCCCAGGTCAATGATGTCAACGCCCTTTGCTTTCATCTCCTGTTTCTTTGCATCGATCTCGGCGAAAAGGTATGGCGGTAGCTGTTCGATCCTCTTTGCCCATTTGATTTCCATCGGGGACTCTCCTCGATAACGGCTGGTTTCCTGGGGATTGCTAATCATAACTTATGAGTTTTCTGACGGCAAGGGAACGCGATAAGACCTTCAAATCACCGATTACCAAACAAGCAATCGTGGGTTCACCTTAGTAATTTCTATTTTGTGAAGAATTTTCAGGTTCTTGTCAAGGTCGGATTAAGTCCGTATCTCCTCACAAAACCTCCTTTAAAGAGCAAAAGCAATCTCCATACCTTTAATTTTCCATTTTTAAAATATTTAACTGTTGGCGCTACTTATCGGGAAGAAGCATTGATTTAATGATATGATTATATTAAATTGTGTAAAAATGCACAGTAAGAAGTGTGTAAAAATGCACAGAGATATAAATAGTTTTTCTTTTCCCTAAATTATTTGAGCTACATCCCGCCTTAGTTAAACTGGGTTGATTAATTGAGTTTCATTCTATAGTCATCCAGTCCCCGTTTGAACCGGGGATCAATCGGGGGTTTCCTCCGCATGTCATTTCCGAATGTTCCCCAATAAAAACATTTGGGGACAGGATTAATCTGGGCTCCAGTCTTTATGTCATCCCCGAGTGCATTAATCGGGGATCCATAATTGAAAACTGGATTCCCACTTCCGTGGGAATGACAGCGGGCGGAGTCCATGCGCCTATAGCAATCAGCAACAGCGGAGACAAAGTGATCAGCCCCTTGTATTTATCAGCCGAGACCCGGGGATTGGGTTAATATCACTGATAAGCCAGTTTGATGAAATCAAAGGCTAATTTTGTTACTTCTTTTCTGGAAACGCCGGAATCTACCCTGATGTTTTCGAGGCCGATAAGCTCGACATCGATAGACCTAAGCGACAGAAGCTCCACAAAGTGCCCGAAAAAATCCATGTTGCCGTAATAGAACACAAAATCTCGGTTATCAGAATTTACGCCCTCACCATTTATTCTCCGGTATCTCAAACAAATCGGGAGTATGTCTCTTTTGGTTTTAATGGCCGGGGTCAGGAAAGGGGCTTTGAAAGAGAGCACACATTCCCCGTTAGACGTAGTCCCTTCCGGGAACAATACGACGTTGAGTCCATCCTTTAGTAGCTCGGATATGTTATCTATTTCTTCCGAGAGCTTGGCTCTGCTCCTTCTGTCTACGAAGATGCTCCCGCCGAGCTTGGCCATCGTGCCCAGTAAGAATCTGTCCCTGACCTGGTCGATGCTGGCCACAAAGAGGGAGGGGATTACCGACGATATCACGAAGATATCGATGTAGGAAAGGTGGTTGGAGACGATGAAATGATTATTATTGCTTTTGAGTGAATTCTCGAGGTTTTTCACGTAAACCCTGACCCCCAGTATTTTGAGTAGGGCTTTGGAAAATAGGGAAGTAATCCGGGATAGGCAAAACAGCTTTCTCTTTCTGTCTTGTATGAAAAGGTCGGTTAACGAGGCTACCAGCACGGAGAATGAGACCAAGAGAGAAAGCAGGCAAATTTTTATTAATTTTCTAGCCATTTGCAGTCCTATACCTTTTTTCATAGGAGTCGTTCAGTAGCTCGATGTCCAGGACGGTCAAAAAATCTGCACATTTGAACTTCCGGTCTAAGGCGGGCTCCCCACAGACCTTGGCTCCAGCCTTTATATAGCTCTTTAGGAGGGGCGGTATCAGCTCTTCAATCGTTTCCGTTTTTATTTCGAAGCGGTCGAACGTCTGCAAGTGCTGGTTTATCTGTTTTATTATGTGTCTCTCCCGGGGATATACCCGGAAATCGTCGGAAGAAAGATGATGCTCCTTCAGATACCGGTATATGAGGCTTATCTCCACGATGTTAGTAGTGTTTATACTGGAACAACCGAATAGGTACCTGGCGTCAATTCTCCTCATATACTCGGATATGCCCTTCCACAGAAGAGCCAGGGTAATCCCGTTCCGGTAATCCCTGTGGACGCAGGCCCTCCCCAGCTCGAGTTTGTTGCCCGGGGCACTCTTCAGGTTCTGGATCAGGAATTCTGTCTCGGAGTAAAAGCGGTTGGAGTAGGTGGATGAAATAAGCCTGTATGTGCCGACCGCCCTTTCCGACCTTTTGTCCAATATGACCAGATGGTCGCATATGGGGTCGAATTTATCGACGTCTATGTTTAGAAAGGCCTTCCTGTTGAGAAGCTCTTCATAAAACACCTCGTATCTCAGGTTTAAGGCTTTTTCCAGTTCGCAGCCGTTTTCCACTGTCTTTATCACGAATCTGCTGGTGTCAAGTGAAAATGAGACCTTGGGCTTGAAGTACCTGAGCTTCCATAGATATGCCTTTAAAAGCACGTTCGAGCTGGCGACGGTGTTTCTTAGGTGTACGACTTTTTCTGCAATCATACCTTGATCTCCTTGATTTATATGTATGGAAGATTAAGGGACGATTGTTCAGTTATTATTAAAGGTTTATTAATTCTCGTTTAACGTTTTTGAATGGGTCGTCTCTATATTTCTTAATTTGTTCTTAATAGATCTTTAATACTGGTATAATATATCGATACAATCATATATATTAGATATAAGTGATTTCATTGATATATATGGCTAACCAAACTGGTAAACTTTCACATCTGGTCTTTAAATCTGAAAGGGCAAATGTCTTCGGCTAATACCATTATCGTTTCTGACATCCACCTAGGCTCTGAGCTCAGCCGGGTTCCCGAGCTGATAAAGGTCCTTGACTCTTGGACTTACGAGAGGTTGATTCTTCTCGGTGATATTTTTGATAACCTCAATCTTAACAGGCTGAACAAAATCCACTGGAATTTTCTTTCTTACGTTAAACACATAGCCTCACAGAAAGAAGTGGTATGGATAGAGGGAAATCACGACCAAGGGCTCGTCCACGTCGTTCCTTATCTTCTCGGTATCCGAGCATGCCGGGAGTACACTTGGGACTACAACGGAAAAAGATATCTGGCCATGCACGGGCATCAGTTCGATGATTTCGTGACAAACAACGGTAAAATCACCAGCCTGGCATGCTTCTTTCATCGGTTGATAGAGAGAATAGATACGAACAGGTTTATCCTGAGCCGGTTTCTCCAGAGGCATTCTACCACTTTGCTTCGTTTATCGAAGAAGGTCGCCCATGACGCCATACACTATGCCTTGGCCAAAGGGGTCAGCTATGTTTTTTGCGGCCACACGCATCAGGCTATGTCCATGCGGGTTGACGACATCCATTACTACAATACCGGTTGTTGGACCGACAGACCGGCCAGCTACGTATCAATAGACGGACAGTGTGTTCGACTACACGTACTGGAATAGGAGATATACATGAAGATTTTATTCGGGATACAGGGGACCGGTAACGGACACATAAGCCGCTCCAAAGAAGTGATAAGGCATCTGGTCAAGCATGCAGACGTGGATATACTGGTCAGCGAAAGTCAGCACGAAGTAGACGTAGGCTTTGACGTCAAATATAACTTGAGCGGCCTCGGTTATGTGTTTGGGAAGCGCGGGGGGATAGATTACTGGAATTCTGTAAAAAACGCCAGGTTCAGCAAATTCATATCGGACATATCCAATCTGCCCGTGGAAAAATATGATTTAGTCATAAGCGACTTCGAGCCCATCACTGCCTGGGCATCAAAGACGAAAGGGGTTCCCAGCTTGTCGCTATCTCATCACGCCTCTTTCCTTTCCCCAAAGACGCCAAGACCGAAAAGGAAGAACTACTTTGTGGAATTCATTATGAGGTGGTATGCCCCGTGCAGGGTTCCCATCGGCTTTCATTTCGACAGGTATGACACGTTTATTCACACGCCGGTTATTAGGGATGAAATAAGAAACGCGGATGTGAAGAATAACGGCCATTATTCTGTCTATCTCCCGGCATACGATGCCAATTACTTGATGAGGTTCTTGAAGAAGGTCAGGGTAAAATGGGAGATATTCTCTAAGCATCATAGAGGCTTGCCCTACAGCGAGGATAATGTGAAGGTATTTCCGGTGAGTAATGAGGAGTTCGTCAAGAGCATGACCACCTGTGAAGGCCTTTTGTGCGGCGGGGGGTTTGACACCCCGGCCGAGGCCCTTTATTTAGGGAAGAAACTGATGATAGTGCCGATGAAGGGACAATACGAACAGCACTGCAACGCCGAGGCTTTGAGAAGACTGGGTATTCCCGTCGTAAAAAAGCTGGGAAAGGATTTCGATAAGGTTTTAAAAGAATGGGTTGGTTCTTCTTTTATTTATTATGCCGATTATAAAAATAACTTGCCTACGATAATTGAGTCTGTCTTAGAGATAGCGGAGAGTAATAAATTTCGTGGACAAACTCTTTCCCACACTTTACGGAGAAAGGAAACTATAGTAGAGCGGGATCAGTCCATTAATCTGTATTAATCTGGATTTGATCAAACAGACGTTGTCATGTTCAAGAGGGCAACTAAATTAACGTAGGAATAAACTGTACCTTCTAAGATTTCTCCCTGCGCTCTAAACGACAATTCACAAGTTATGTTCCGGGATTATAGGTAGGCTAGCTTTATTTCTTGTTATTTTTCCTAGCGGATAAGAATCAGCTCATCCTGAGTCTAATCGAAGGATGAGATTGATAGACGGAGTTCGCCCTTCGACCCTGCTCAGGGCGAACGGGATTATTGAATAGTTCTCTACTCATTCTCAGTCTTAAACTTTGATAAAGGGTCTTCCCGAACTAACGTGAAGGAGCTTCTAATCCCTTCCTCCAATGTCTGTAAGTAAGATTGTATGGCGTCTTTGATATTCTCTTGCGCCTCATCTTCTGTCTGTCCCTGAGACCAACAACCGGGTAAGCCAGGACACCAGACAGCATAACCTTCTTCGGTTTCTTTGAGGTTGACCTTATATCTCATATCTACCTCCCATGCTCTTTAAGTCTATTCTCCGTATTTTTCTTTTTAAACCTTTCGGATTTATGGTGTTATAACTTCCTTTATTGCCCCTCTAACAAGAAACCAACTAGTTCGAGGGGCATGTCCAAAGTAGGATATGAAACCTCTTCAAAAAATGAGTATTGAAACGCACTGATAAAGAGTCCGCCAGCAAAAAGATATGCGAGGTCACGACCAAGAAAGTGTGTGTAGAATCTCTCAACCCCTGAAAAATCAATTGTCATTAAAGTTTCCTTCTCTTGCTATCCTTTTCAAGTGAAAATCTACTTCTTCTTAATATATGCTATAAATTTTATAAAACCTTCTTATTTGCCGCAATATGTAGATCCTAATAATAATATAGATATTCAACATTTCCTTGTTGACTCTAACATTTACTCCATATGGCCTCTTCTAATTACATATCAGTAAGAGAAAAGTGAGACTCCAAACGACTAATGCTTCAGCTTTAAATACGAATCATCTATCTTTTTCTTATCGAAAACTCAAGCGTTTCGTATTTCGACTGTCTCAACGCTTCTCTAAGCTCCTCGTCTCGGGAGAACTTCTTTTGGTTTAGCCTTCGGCTGCGCAGCCGAAGATTAATAAGAGGTTCGGTGAAAGGATAGGGGTCGATTGTGTAGTTAGAGCCGTTCCCTGATTTCAGGTTAAGCGTGGTTACACTGCCGTTATACTCGAGGGGTACGTCCTTGATCTTGATCGAATTCCAACCATGGCAAAGCGCTAGTGAGATTACATCCCCGATCTGGACGAGCCTGAGGTTAACCCGAACGTCCCCGGGGAGGGATTTGAGGTCTAGATTCGAGATATTAACCTTGAGCATATCGGAGACAAAATCAATTATTTCATCGTGTGAAGTCCTTGCCGTTGTTTTGTTTGAGTTGTTATTGAGCGACTTCTCGTTGAGCTTCCCAAAATGGAGCGCAATGAGTACCGAGGCGTAAGGGTGCTCCAGCGAATGCCTTTTAAAACAGCGCCGCCATATTTCCGCCTGGTCGGAAGAGCTCATCTCCAGAAAGTTCATGGGGTATTTGTTTTCTGGGTTCACTTTGGGAGAGGAGTCCCATTCTCTCCAGCCGTTGTCGTGTTCCCTTATGGCGAATAAAACCTCGTCGTATGGGTTGGGCCTGGCGAATGAATCATCGCCCCAGTATTTCATGATATCCCCGGCCAGCTGGGCATGGTCGTGCTGATTGATAAGAATCCAGCCCTTTTTTCCTTCTCTCCTGATCACTATAGAACTCCTCAGATGCCCCCGACGAATCTTCCGGGATTGAAAATATTATTCGGGTCAAAAAGGGATTTCAACCTCTTCATTATACGGAGTGATGTCCCTACCTCACCCCAAACATCTACCTGCGATTTTAAATCGGGAGAGGCGTATTGGACGACCAGTGTGCCGTCCAGGGAATTTACCAGGTTACGAAGAGAACCGACGGCTTCTACTAGTGCCGGTATTTCGCCCTCCAGGGAAGAGATTATAACTCCGTTACCCGCCCTTGCCGATGCTAAAACCCTAAGCCCGGTGTTTCTAGACAGCTCTTCCAATTCTTGAAAGACCCTGGGAACATCGGTAATTAAGACGCTTGCTTTACACACGGCTTTACTGCTTACGGTTGCCTCGCTCCAGGGAAAGTCCCTTACCTCATGCCAAATGTCTTTTTCAGTGTTGCCATCCACTAAGATTCCATCCAACTCACAAATATCTTTTACCCTGGCAATCTGTTCTCTAACCGCTTTTTCCACACTCTCCATTCTCACGGCAAGTGCGTATCTATCTTTGCTCAAGTTTAGGTTTAATTTATCGGAGATGATACCCGCCAGGTTTGGATTTAGAGCCTCCAGGCAGGTGGGCACGAGGGAGGAGTTTAAGACGGTGTTCACGGCTTGTTGAAGCCCTTCCCGGGTTGAAAAAGTTGCTATGAATGTTTGAGAAAATTCAGGTACAGGGTAAAGTCGAAAAGTGGCTTCCACCATGATTCCCAAGGTTCCGAGAGATCCGACGTATAGCTTGGGTAAATCATATCCGGCGACGTTTTTGACCACCTTGGCCCCGCCCTTTACGATACTCCCGTTGGAGCGAACCACCTTGATCCCGATGAGAAACTCTCTAATCGTTCCATATCTAAGCCTTCTGGGCCCGCTGTCGTTTGTGGCGATTATTCCCCCCACCGTTGCACCGCTGTCGAGATGCGGCGGGTCAATGGCTACGAACTGGTTTTTATCTCGAAGGGCCTTCTGGAATTCCTCTAGGGAGATGCCGCACTCGGTAATTGCCACCAGGTCTGATGACTCATGCTCAATAACACGGTTAATACGCCTGGTGGAGAGCACAATGTCTATACTGCGCGGTTCTCTTCCCAGGCCTATTTTAGTTCCTCCTCCCCAGGGGATAATCGCCAGCGATTCAGCAAAAGCTAGTTTCACAATCTCTGAGATTTCCTCTACAGTTTTAGGAAGCACTACCATACTTGGCGTTTTACCCTCGACGGAGTAACGTTCCAGTTCAGGCGGTTTTAATAGTGCATTATTCTCACCTACGATGTCGATTATTTCCTTTATTGCGCTTTTCATCTTTTCGGATGGAGAATTCTGCTCTTTTCCTCGATGTTAAGGGTTAAAAGTAGGGGCAGGCCGTCCAAGGTAAAGAGAGAGGGCGCCACCTTCCACGAATAACGTCTGACCGGTTATGTACTCCGCCTCATCCGATGCGAACATGATAGCCGGGGGCACCATATCTTCCGGCTTGGCCAGCCGTCCTTCCGGAATTCCCTTTGTCATGTAATTTTCATATTCAGACTTTTTTGAAGAGGAAGACATCGGGGTTACCGTTGACCCCGGTGCGATGCAATTTACGGTGATTTTGTATGGCGCCAGGTCTGCACCCATTACCCGCGTAATGTGTATCACCCCTGCTTTTGCTACCTGGTAGGCAGCAGAAACAGGGTGAAAGTCCATAACTCCGGCTACCGAACCGATGTTTATTATGCGTCCGCTGGTTCCCTGGGCAATTATACGTTTTGCGAAGCTCTGAGAAAGGAAAAAAAGGCCTCGCAAGTCGATATTCATGTGTTTGTCCCAGCTCTCCGGCGTTACTTCCAATAACTCCTCCCGCGCGGAATAGGCCGCATCGTTGACCAGGATATCGACCTTGCCAAACTCCTCTACAGCCCTCGTCAGCAAACGGTCGTGGTCATCCAGGTTTCCGACATCGGTAACCACGTAGATGGCGTTTCCACCAGCACTTTTTACCTCTTCTACCGTTTCCCTGCATTTTTGCTCATCCAGAGCGGCTATGACCACCTTGGCGCCTTCTTTGGCGTAGGCATGAACTATTGCTCGACCTATACCCGAAGAGCCCCCGGTAACAATCGCTACCTTGTTTTCTAATCTCATGGGATATTCTCCTAATTTACTATCGTTTTACAGCAACGAAAGAAATTTAATTTTAACTCGATATTTCCCTGTAACTTGCTATAGGATTTCCCTCTTTCTCCTCCCCCCTTGCGGGTGAGGATTAAAGTTGTATCTTTTTTCCCCCATCCTAATTTTTATTTCCATTTGATGCATGTGGTTCCCTGAAAAACCTCCCTCTCAATAGCGACCTCAGATCCCACTGCGTATCAAATAAGGCACCCCACTAAGGGGGGAAGGTGTATCGGAAATAAATTCTTTCACTCTCTCCTTCATCTCCTCCTATCAAGGGAGGAGAAATCTTAATATCCTCTGCAGGCTGCTGCATGATCATTAATTCAATCCGGTTAGGCTATACTCAAAATCTTTCTCCCAAGCCGGCTTTTTCGACCGGATGCTCTCTATAGGATGTTGCCCCTGCTTCGATGCATGATCGGGGCGTAGGAAATACCTTGCCCGGGTTGCAGAGTCCCTTGGGGTCAAAGGTGCATCGAATCATATTCATCGTATCTAAAGCCTGCTCGTCGAACATGAGGGACATAAAACGCTTTTTATCATGTCCTACGCCATGCTCTCCGGTTATGCTCCCGCCTACATACACGCATACCTTGAGAATCTCCCCGGCCAACTCTTCGGCCTTTTCCGCCTCCCCGGGTTTAGAGGAGTCATATAACACGAGAGGGTGAAGATTGCCGTCGCCGGCGTGAAAAACATTGGCCACCCGAAGGCCAAATTTTTTACTCAGGTCTTCTATCTCCCCCAAGACCTCGGCCAGCTTGGTCCTGGGAATGACTCCGTCCTGGACGTAGTAGTTATGACTCATCCGTCCCATCGCTGCGAATGCGCTTTTTCTCCCCTTCCAGAATAGCGCCCTTTCCTCGGCATCCCTGGCCAATCTTATCTCGGCGGCTTTACATTCTTTTAGCGTTTCCACCACCAGTGGGGACTGTGCTTGTACTTCGGCAGTCGGCCCGTCCAGCTCGACCAGTAGTATGGCCCCGGCATCCACCGGATAACCGGCCTGAACGGCTTTTTCTACGGCAATAATGCTCAAGCTGTCCATGATCTCCATGCCGGCAGGGATGATCCCCCTGGCCGTAATTGCGGCCACGGCGGCTCCGGCGTGCTCAACCTTCTCAAACGCCGCTAGGAACGTTTTTACCATCTCCGGCTTCCTTATAATTCTTAAGACCACTTTAGTCACAATTCCCAAAAGCCCCTCCGATCCTACGAATATCCCCACCAGGTCGTATCCGGGATGGTCCTGGGTTTTTCCTCCTAGCGTTACTATTTCCCCGTCGGGAAGGACTACCTCCAGCCCTAAAACGTGGTTTGTTGTAACGCCGTATTTCAGACAATGTAAGCCGCCCGAGTTCTCGGCAACGTTACCGCCGATGGTACAAACAAGCTGGCTCGACGGGTCGGGAGCGTAATAGTATCCGCTGTCGCTCACCGCATTCGTAACCCATAGATTTACCACCCCCGGCTCGACCACCACTCTTTGATTGGGGACGTCGATTTCCAGAATTCGGTTCATGCGCGAAAGGGAAATCACGATCCCTTCTTCGGTGGGTAGCGCCCCGCCAGAGAGCCCGGTCCCCGCGCCCCTGGGGACGAATGGGATATTTTCTTGGTTACAGAGCTTTATGATTTCAGAAACTTCCCTAGCCGATTTGGGTAGCACCACAAAAATAGGCTTTATTCGGTAACCGGTGAGTGCATCGCACTCGTACACTATGAGTTCATCGGGAGAAGAGATAACCCCGTCTGGGTCCAAAATCCGGAGTAATCTATCGGCAAAACTTCTTTTCCAGTTTTGTGGTTTGGCTCGGGGATGCTCACTCATATTAAACCGACCCATGGTTCGTGAGTAAGGACTGATATAACTTTAGCAAAAAGGTTATATTACCTTCATTATGAACTAAGCCGTATTTGGTGTAAAGCTCTACACGCAAAGGTCAGGATTTAAAACAACAGCCAGGATCGGGAAATGAGTTGGTATGCTAAACGCCCCGGTTAATGCCGGAGTAATACGTTAAATTTAGGCTCTAACTTTATTGTCATACATGTGAGGACAGGCTTATCGAGTATCAACTGGTAGAGACGCATTGCAATGCGTCTCTACAAAGAAATGATTCCCCTTTCGTGGGAATGACAGGTCTGGGGATTCTCACTCCCTACGTGCGTGAGGACAAGCTTTGTGGGAATGATAACAAATCTAGGTTACTCAATCTTGTTTATAGGTTGTTAGCTCTCATGAATGGGGTATACGATTAATCCGATTCACTTTCGCCCTTAATAATCTTACTTTCCTCATTTGTGCCGTGCTCAACTTGCTCTAGGTACTCAGTAGGGATGGAATCAATTTTATTTGTTATATGAATCACTCCATCCTTGTCCGTCCATTTGTAGATATTAGTATCGGATGAGTGCACAGGATATTCAGAAAATGTATCATCGCCGGGATACTCCTCTGTTTCCTCGATTTCATTTTCCAGTTCTTTCTGCACCTTCTCGGCATCCTCGAGCTTTCTTTTCCGTTCCAGGCAAAAATCCTTGAGAGCTAGACATTGATCCTTGCATTTTTCTCTTCTCCCCCTGGTTATCTCCGATTCTTTCCTCGATTTTCCCCATACGTCGTATTTAGGCGTGCTATGCTTCCGCTCACAGGATTCTGTGCATTGCTCGTGTTCCGAGTTGCATTTTGATTCCGAGTTTCCCGCTCTGCTAATTCCGGTGAAAGGCGGAATCATGATGCAAAAAAGGATGAGATGTAAAATTATTTTTCTCATTGTTTTCATCTCCTTGAACGCAATTATCTCTACTGCTGAAACCAGGAATCTATAGTACTTTTGTGCTATCTGGGGCTTAGGCGTTTCTACGGCCTGGGCAAAGGGGCGAGGTATCAAAATGTTTTAAAAGGAGAGCGGGGCTAGATATGGAACCTTACAGTGAAATTTATGAAGGTTGCAGTGCCTATTTTAATATGATATAGACTTGTCTTGTTCGCTTGACAATGGGTAAGAATAAGAAATCGAAGCATGTCAGAAAGCCAGTATCCCCCGAAGCCGAGCTAACTCCCAACCAGGAAAGGGTCGGAAGAATTAAATCTATATTGAATCACAAGGGGTTTGTGGCGATTTTTCTCTTTTTCGTCTCGTTCCTGGTATTCCTCCCGTCTCTTAAGAACGGGTTTGTCTGGGACGATGTGGTGGTTATACAGCAAAACTATAATGCCTTTAAGAGATTTCATCCCTCCTCACTCCTCATCCCCAAAGATAGAAAGGTAAAAAGGGTCGGATATTTTCGTCCGATGGTTTATACGTCGATGTATGTGGATAGAAATGTGTGGGGTTTATCACCATTTGGCTTTCACCTGAGCAACCTTGTGTTCAACTCGACTGCCACGGTGCTATTTTATTTTATGGCTCTTCTTCTTCTCAAGGAATTCGGGGTAGAGAGAAAAGAAAGCATTGCCTTTTTATCATCCCTTCTTTTTGCCTTTCACCCAATGCATGTAGAGTCTGTCTCCTGGGTAGCCGGTAGGACAGATGTCTTATGCGGCCTGTTTTTTTTCTTGGCGTTTATTTTCTACATGCTTTCTTATCGGAAATTGGGATTCTTGGTATTGGTGATACTTTCCCTCGTTCTTTCCCTGTTTTCCAAGGAAGTAGCCGTTGCCTTTCCGGTCGCTGCACTAGCCTTTGACCTGGTTAGCGGCAGGTATAAAAGCCGGGTCAATTTATTGAAATACGCCCTATGTCTGATACTGGTCTTTGCCTTCGTATACCTGAGGGGAAGGGGCTTCGTAACCATCCCCCAAATATCTGCGGGGAGAATACAGGACACAGTCGACCACGGTTTTCATTATTGGGGAGTTTTAAAAATCCTGCTAAATTCTTATGCCTTCTACATAAAGGAGCTGGTTTTCCCCTTTGACTTTAATGCATTTATTGGGAAGGTGCCGGGTGGGTTTAAATATTTATTCTCCTCAGTTCTTATCTTTTTCCTTTCCGGTGTGGCAAGCTATATATCCATAAAGAGGAAAAAGGGACTGATTGCCTTCTCCCTCTTGTGGATTTTTATCACTATCGCCCCCTCTTTAATCATCGCCGTCTCCTTCATCGCCGCTACGCCCCTTGCTGAGAGATATCTGTACGTTCCCTCAGCAGGCTACTGCATGCTGCTGGGATATTTAATATTCCTTGGAGGTAAATGGTTTAAGGATCAAAGAGTAGTCTGGGTGATTAGCACGGTTATCCTTCTTTCCTATCTGTTTTACACGGTAGACAGACAAAGCGTCTGGAGAGATAACCTGAGTCTTTGGGAAGATGCTACAAAAAGCTCTCCGGATGAATTTCTTCCCCATCTGAACTATGGAGCAGCCCTACAAGAGGCCGGGAAGCTAGATGAAGCGCTCGGTGAATATATACTGGCCCTTAATGCCAAAGAAAGCAACAATAGGAGACAGAAAGCTCGAGCCTCCAGTAACATCGGTATTGTATATGGGATCAAAGGAGACCTTGTGAATGCCGAAAGATGGTTCATCAAAGCTATAAATCTTGACCCAAGCTATTGGAGGTCATACTATCACCTAGGGGTGATTTATGTAATAAGAGGGGATAACGGGGATCCTTCCGCCTACAAAAAGGCGGAGCAATATCTCCAAAGAACAGTGAGGATTTATCCTAAGTTTGGAAGGGCATATCTGGTGCTGGCAAAGCTATACATGCGCTTCGGGGAGAGGGACAAAGCCAGGGAAAACGCCCAAAAGGCCCTCAGAACCTCTCTTAGTGAACCTATGGTTAAGGATGCACAGTTTATCTTAAAAATAACTAATTAGAGCTATGGTACCGGCCAGATAAAACTTCCGTCCTCGATCTATAAAAGATAAACTTGTTTAAACTGTAATAACCAGTATTTAACCAAAAAGACACTGCCTCAGCTAGTCACATCTAACGGACAATGTTAGCTGTCTAACCGTCACTCTGGAGCGAAGAGTCTATACTTTTGAGATTCTTCACCTTCGGTTCAGAATGACAGCATTAGGAATCTATCGGGAAACCCTAATTTATTCCAACCCTGTCTGACAAATTAAATTTTGATTATTACAGTTTTTAACTTTGGTTAGTGCCCTGTGGATAAACATCAAACCCGGTAGCAAGGACTTACCCACTTAATTTAATGTCCATGCTAGGTTTTATGCTTAACCTATTGTTATCACTGTAATCTATGCGGAGCCGTTATTTTATTTCATGTGAATAGAATTGTGGGCAGACGCCCTAGATTTGTGGACAAGCTGTGGATTTGTGTGAAATAACTGTGGGGAATCTAAAAACAACTAATCGTGTTTTTGTGATTAGCTTATGTTGATTGCTACTCAGGCCTGGAATCGAAACCTGATGGATACCTATTCGTTTTTTATGGCGAACTCTCCCAGCCTTACCACACGCTTTGTGTCTTTCAGGTCGTCCAGTAGCTTCGAGACAGGAACATTTAAAACCGGGTGAACCAGGTCTCGGGCGACCTCGCTCAGGGGTAAAAGGACAAATCTTCTTAGATGCATCATCGGATGAGGTATGGTTAATTCCTCGGTCTCGATTATCGAGTCATCATAAAGGAGAATATCGAGGTCAATTATCCTGGGCCCCCATTTTTCTTCCGGTGCCCTGCCAAACTTATGCTCGATAGATTGAAGATAAACCAGAAGACCGGAAGGGGAGAGGTCGGTCTCGGCTTTTACCACACAGTTAATGAAATCAGCTTGGTTTTCCCGGCCTACCGGCTCGGTCTCATACAAGGAGGATACGGAGGAGATGCCGGCAAAGGCGGAAATTTCATGAACGGCCTTGAGGCAGTTCTCCACCCTGTTTCCCAGGTTCGAGCCTATTCCTATGAATGCCGATGCCATTGCTAATATTTTAAGAATAAAAGTTTGACTATACAAAGGCGTTTATTTAACCTAATCGAAAACCCCGCGGCAAGGGGGGTATGCACTTGTAATAATATTGCCTCAAGTGTCATTGCGAGGAACCCTTCGATAAACTCAGGACAGGCATGGTGACGAAGCAATCTCGTGAACAATGGCAAAAAGAGAGATTTCTTCACATCCTTCTGACGTTCGCAATGACAATGTAGCGGTAACCCGGTGCATGCCATAGAGAATTCTCAAGTTAAAAGGAGGTCGCAAATGGCTGTACTATCGGAAAAAGAGATTAAGGAAAAACTAAAGGACCTAGAAGGCTGGCAGTTGAAGGGGAATGAGATTGCCAAGACCTATACCCATAAAGATTTTGTAGATGCTATGGCCTTTGTGAACAAGGTTGCCATCCTTGCCGAAAAGGCGGACCACCATCCGGATATTTTGATTAAATACAACAAAGTAACTCTCAGCCTTTCCACACACAGCCAGGGCGGAGTAACCGATAACGACATTAATCTGGCGAAGAATATAGACAAGACAAAGTAGATCCTCCGGTTCGGATTGCCTGCCTTAGATTAATCAAGCTGAAAATCCTGGGACAAATGTAATCTCTAATTTTTTTAAGCAGGAAAAAAAGAGGAAGGGAAAAGTGCGCTGAAAAGACACAACGCACTTTTTGTTCACTAAGCTTTAACGACGTTTTGTGCTTGCGGACCCTTTGGGCCGTCAACGACGGTGAATTCTACCCGCTGTCCCTCTTCCAGGGAACGATAGCCGGCAGCATTAATCTCACTGTAGTGAACGAAAACGTCTTTGTTGTTAGCGCGCTCAATAAAACCAAAGCCCTTGGTAGAATTGAACCACTTTACAGTGCCAATTTCGCGTTCTGCCATGATTCAGCAACCTCCTTTGTGTGGTATTGGTTATGCGAGTGGTTCAAGATTAATTTCAGATTGACATCTTCATTAGACTGGAACTACTGCAAACTAAAGAAAACTTAGCACTAATTTCTGATTCTGTCAATTTTAAGACGAAACAAACTTTAGGTAGAAGGCGGCACATTCTTTTCCCATCTGCTTTATTGAACAAATTGGTTAGTCATTCCCACGAAGCTTGTCCTCGACCTTGATCCGGGAGTGAGAATCCCCCGACCGGTCATTCCCGGGCAAGGGGGAATCCAGTATTTAATTCTGGATCCCCGAAAAATAATTCGGGGATGACAGGGGGAAGTGGGTTCTGGATTAAGCCCAAACTCCAAATATCAATACATTCAGACACCCAGGTCTATTACCCCTCTTATCGCATTTTCTAACTCTTCATTTGCCCGGTTTAATTCGACGATTAATTCTTTAATCCTAGAATTTTCATCGCCCATAACGCGGATGGTTTCATCCCGAAAAAACACATAAACGTATTGAACCAGCCGGTGTTCTATGTCCACTATTTGCAGAGAGGTGAAACAATATGGTGAATCCGCGTGTGTTGAATTCTCTAATCCTTGCTTAACCTTGTTAGGAATTTCATCGCCCACGACGCAATACCAGCCCGCTTGTTCCAAGTCTGTGACGATTCTTTGAATTATCGGGAATACCGTGTTTTCCCTTAACTTATTTGATTCGCTATTGTTATTGCCGAAGTCTTTTCTGAGCATTGCTGTTAAAGTGTTTACTCCAGAAACCGGCGGCAATCGGGAATTTTCTCCACCCTTCCGATGACGTCGGTATGATTTCGAAGCAAAGTCTTAAAAATATCGTGAAAGTCGTTCTCCACAAAGGCATTATCAATGCGTAATTCACAATTATCCGGGTCGAGCGTTCCAAATGCATTCACTATAACGGTATGGTCGTATAGCACGAACTCGAACGGGTCTCGAATGACGTGGCGGTTTTGAAGAGAGGCTCTTCCCACAACCCGGTATCGGCCGCTATCATTCATCGGCTCTATCACTAAACTCTCCAGATAACCCTTCCGCTCGTTTCCTTGGCAGTACTGAATACAGAATCGGGTGATCTCTTCATCCAGAATTGTTTCGTTAATAACCTTATCCCGGATGTCTTTTGCGGATGAGATATTTAACCCCATTATGGTAAGCATGACTGAAAACAGTGCTAGGAGTAAGGGATTCGGGCTTCTTATCATTGTTTAAACGTAGCTTGAGTAATAGTATAGCGTTCCGAGCTCTCACAATCAGCAATTACGTTGAACGGATTATTTAAAAAATCAGGGCCAAATTCGTCCAAAATAAGAGATTGATTAGCGGGGTTCACCTGAGGTAAATCAAGGGACTTCATGAAAGATTAAAGAGGAAGCAACCCCTCTTTGATTCCCCCCTTTGTAAGGGTGGAAATACAAGGGGGGTAGAATACCTGTTTGAATGAATAGGGTTAGGACAGCGCCTACACAGCAAACATAAAAGGGGGAAACTCGATTTGGAAAAACCGTTCTTACCTGCCTAAAAGCCTTGTTTTACAGGAGTGAATTTATTGCTTTCTAATTATTCTGTAAGGTAGTCACACTTGTAATAAAATGGATTTCGTTAATACTGTTAATCCGTTCGTCGTCGTAGACTCTTTATCCCGAACTAGCCATTCATAAAAATGAGGTAAGGAAAATAAATGGAGTATCAAACCCCCGACCTATGCGACGCCTATCCCGGCCTGGTGCGAGTGGTAGAGCCGCTCTTCAACAACTATGGCGGTAAAGCCTCTTTTGGCGGAGAGGTCGTTACCGTTAAATGCTACGAGGATAACTCCGTCGTCAAGGAAACCGCTTCTACCCCTGGCCATGGCAAAGTGATGGTGGTTGACGGAGGAGGCTCTTTGCGGCGCGCTCTTTTGGGCGATTTGATCGCCGAAGCCGCAGTAAAAAACGGCTGGGAAGGGTTTATAATCTACGGCTGCATCCGCGATGTGGATGCTATTCGTGGAATGAATATTGGCGTCAAGGCGCTTAATGCCATTCCCTTAAAAACCGAAAAACGCGGGGTTGGAGAGTTTAATATCCCGGTTGCCTTTGGCGGTGTTACTTTCCATCCGGGCGAGTTCGTCTACGCCGATAATAACGGTATCGTTGTGTCCCCCAAACCGCTCAAATTGCCTAGGTGAAATAGTTTGCTATAACAGAGAGAGTTCTAATTATAATGCTCCAATAGAGCTTAGGATTAAAATAGCCAAAATCCTGGCTAGTATTAAAAAGGTCAATCTGTAACAGTCAAAATTTAAGGCTTCAGACAATGTTGGGACGAGTTTTGCCCAGAGATATTCTGTCATCCTTGATTCGAATGCAGAAACCTTACTTATGCCCAGAGTTAAGATTCCTCTGAAGCTCACTCAAGTTAGTTCTGGAAAGACACTTCATTAAAGCTCGGAACTCGGGATGAATGGGCAACAATTCAATAACCACGTTCGTCCTGAGCGGAGTCAAAGGGCGAACTCGGCATATTTATCCATCCTTCGATTAGACTCAGGATGAGCGGATTCTCATCCGCTAGGAATGATAACAAAGAACTCAGCTTAAATCTCGGAACATACCTATATGAATTGTCATTTCGAACGTAGTGAGAAATCTTAAAAGGAACAGTTGTTTATTTAAGGATTTTTCGTTTAAACACAATTTACATTTCATATTGATAAGAACTAGGACAACAGACCCTTTTCCCGATTTATTTTAACAACGGAGTAACAATTTGGAAATCGTCACAAAGAGAAAAATTTTAACGCTCTATAATCACGATGCTGAAAAACGTCACGAAGGGCGGCCCGCGCAGCATGATAGCCGCACATACCGTGTACACCGCCGCCCGGAGGCGTGGATGAGGAACAGATGTAGAGTCCCTTGATGGGAGTGGAATAGGGTACCAGCCGGGCTACCGGCCGGGTAAAAAGCTGCCTCAGGTCCTGTATACCGCCATTTATGTCGCCGCCTATATAATTGGGATTGTATTCTTCAAACTCTATCGGCGACTTGGTGCTTCTTGCCAGTATAAGGTCCCGAAACCCTGGTGCAAACCGTTCAATTTGTGCTTCGATTCGCTCGGTCATATCAAATGTAGAGCCGTTGGGAACGTGACAGTAAGCCCAAACGGTGTGCTTTCCCTCCGGGGCGCGGGACGGGTCAAAAAGGCTATGCTGGGCTACTAACACGTATGGTCTCTCTGGATACCTTCCTTCCCACATCATGCGCTCACCGGCTGCAATCTCATCAATCGTCCCGCCCAAGTGCACGGTTCCGGCACCGGCACATTCCTTTGCCTTCCAGGGAATAGGGCCGTCTAGTGCCAAATCAACCTTGAATACACCCGGGCCGTAGCGATAACTCTCGAGCCTGCGACGATATCCGGCCGGCAGGCGATGGCCGGTCATCCTAAGCAACTGGCGGGGTGTTACGTCGAGTAGGATGGCACGAGCAGTCGGTAAGTCGTCAATCGATTCGATTAAGGTATTAGTAATGATTTCTCCGCCGAGGGAACGTAGGTATCCGGAAAGCGCATCTGCGATTTTCTGCGACCCTCCCCGGGGCATAGGCCAGCCGACGGCGTGTCCCAGGATTCCGAGAACAAGCCCGATTGCGGCAGTTATCATATGGTCTAGCGGCATGATGGAATGCGCGGCCAACCCGGCAAAAAGCCCACGAGCTCGTTTTCCCTTGAATAGCCTCCTTGCCAAGCCGTTCGCTGACTGGATCGCATTCAAGCCGAAGCGAACCATCGCTATCGGATGATGCGGAAGCTGCAACGGACCAAGTAACCCATCGGCAAGCTTATCCCAGTCGGATACGAGCGGCTCCATTAGGTCTCGGTAGGCATTGGCGTCCTGGTCTAAGGTCTCACAAGTTTTGTCAATCGAGCGTTCGAGCACCGCCGCTCTACCGTCATCGAAGGGATGGGCGAGCGGAACGATGGGATGAATCCACTCAAGGCCGTACTGCGAAAGTGGCAGGGACCTGAAAAAAGGGGAGCCCACTCCTAGGGGGTGTATTGCGGAGCATACGTCGTGGACAAATCCAGGCAGGGTCAGCTCGGCCGAGCGAGTACCCCCGCCTACGGTGCTCTTAGCCTCATACACCAGCACAGAAAAGCCTGCCTGAGCCAGCGTAATCGCGGCGGCGAGGCCATTCGGTCCCGAACCGACCACAACTGCATCATATTCATAGGTTCTGGCCATATTAGTTGTCGATCATGATTTCGAGGGCTAATTGTAATCGTATTCCTTAAAGCCAATAGGAGCTTATAATCTCGACGTAAATCATACCATCTTGAAGAGCAAATTACGCATTTATGTTAATTCTATTTAATCAATCAAACACAATCTGTATTTCATATTGATAAAAACAAAGGCGGGCTCTTTTCGGTTTATTTCAATAACGGGTTAACTACCTGAAGATTGTCAAAACGAGAAAAATCTCTATCCGTAGTATAGAGCTTGGCTCCGTGTTCGATTGCCAAGGCGGCCAGATGAGCATCCATTACTAATGGACCGTTTGCTTGTCCGTCTTTTAGCAGCTTTGAAAGGATTGTCCAATGTCGTTCTGAGGGATGTAACAGGTCAACCGTTTGATGCTCAAGCCATTTTTGAACTATAGAAGTTGCTTCTGACATGGTGAAGGGGTTTTCAAAAATTTTACGGTTAGTGGATATCCTCAAAAATGCCAATATGGTGACCCAGGCTAATCTAATGGGTTGAGGCTCAGAAAGAATATTTTCCAACCAGCTACGCGCCCTGTTATGATGCTCGCTTGAGCTATCATAAGCATAAAGCAAGAGATTGGCATCAATGAGTATCATCTATGCAAAGGGCCTTCAATTTGCTCTAGGAGTTCGCCGATATTATCGTAATCAATTGTAATTCGAGGTTTTAAATTCTTGGGATTAACCTTGAAAGGTTCAAATTTGTTTTTCTTTGGAACGTTTAATCCCTTTCGTAAAACCGTATTCACAGTTTCTTTGAAAGATTGACCACTGCGCCTCATTTCTTCTTTTAGCTTGGCAACTACATCGTCATCTAACGTTAACGTTGTTCTCATATCATGATGATAGTGTAAAAGCATCATGATGTCAAATGCTGGCTAAAAAATTTTGAATTAAATTAGTTAAAATTAACGAGACACAATTATGGAGGAAAGCTTATGGAGCTCTACGATATCATGCGCACAACCTTTTCGGCAAGAGAATTTACTAACGATCCTTTGCCCGATTCTATTCTCTACCGGATTCTGGACAATGCCCGTTTTGCCCCGAGCGGTGGGAACAGGCAGGGATGGCGGGTGATTGTCATACGGGATCATAATACCAAGGAAACCCTAGCGGAGTTGGCTGAACCGGCGGCAAGGCGCTATGCGGCGCAAAAGAAAGCGGGAGAAAACCCTTGGAACACTATCGACCCTACGTCCGTCGATGCGGAGACAATCGAGCAGACTCCGGTTCCGTCACACATGAGAGAAACATATTTACGGGCGGCTCTTGTTCTTGTGGTGTGTGTTGACCTTAAGGTCGTTGCATCGATGGACCAAGATTTAAAGCGCATCGGTGTGGTGAGCGGTGCTTCCGTTTACCCCTTTGTCTGGAACATATTGCTTGCGGCCCGTCACGAAGGGTATGGCGGAACCATTACCACAATGCCCATAGCCCAGGAGCCCAAACTGCAGGAACTTCTGGGCATTCCCAAACACTTTGCGGTGTGTGCGGTTATACCGATGGGGAAGCCGACCAGAAACCTCACAAAACTAAGGCGTAAACCGGTTTCATCATTTGCGGTGCTGGAGCGTTGGGATGGCAAGCAGCTTACTGAAAACTATCTTTAGAAGATATCAGCAACGATGTCATCTAAATCGATGTCTGGGTCAATATCCGGATTAAAGAGCGGCACAAAGATTACTACATCGATATTAACAATACAGGGGTCATCGGCAGTGCAGTTTCCATTAAACTCACGGAGCACTATGCTATCTTTTCCGGGCTCGCCTCCACTCTCCTCGGGCAAGCACTCCCCCTTAAAGGCCTCTATATCGGTAACCTCATCTCCGGTACATGGGTTGATTAATACTCCGTCCTCTATGAAAAGCGGATTCTCGGGATTATCCTCTTCACACTCATTAAGCTGGAGTGTGGTTTGTGTACCGTCTATATCAACGGTAAACCTTGCAAATGAAGGAGTGCAGAGTACGAAATCTCCTGTATCCTCATCCGACTGCGGTATAAGAGTCCCTATGTCGGAATCGGTCGAGAGTATTGCATCCGCTATACCGAAGTCGAACTCATCATCCCCTATAAGCAAAAATCCGTCCCCGCCCGGTTCCCTTTCGTCCCTTGTTGCTGTAACTTCTATGCTCACATCGCCCTCTATGCCGGCAGCAAAAGCCCTAAAATTAGGCTCGTCTTCAGGACCCACATCAAACGCATCCTCATCAAAAGGATTGTCATCGCATCCCCACCCAATTACAAACGTGATCGCAGTGATAAAGGAAAATATGAGAAACCTACTTTTTAATCGATTCCGCATGGCTTTACCCTCCTAAGCTCGAGGATAAGAAGTCCAGGGCAATATCTATACCACCACCTGTGTTTTTAATCATTAGTTTTTACAACAAGTTATAAGTAGAAAACATTTTAAAAAAATAAGTCTGTGTATATTTACACAGGCTTTTCTGTGTAGTAATACACAAATCCATTCTTAGAACGAAGAATAAGGGGTTAGATCTCATATTTGACGTTTTTCTTCCTAAAGGGGGGTTTATCCAGGCTTGTTAAAATTGATCACCCAAAACGCAATGAAAAATGTTGGGATGGGTTTATCATATCTGTGTCTGCATTCGTCAAATGAAAATCGGAGTGCAGAGTCTCAATACCATTCCCTCAAAAGCCAACCAGCGCCGGATTGGAGACTTACTCTTAAGCCAAATTCTACTCCGACGAAATCACCAGAAGCACCGTTCCACCCTCCACGGCGCTCCCTTCTTGGACTTTGACCTGTTTTACCTTTCCGTCGATCGGAGATTTGAGCTCGCTCTCCATCTTCATCGCCTCAATAACTATAACACCCTCTCCTTCTTTCACTTCCTCATCTTCCTCTTTTAGAATTTTGACCACACGGCTGGGCATAGGAGACTTTATATCCTGAATGCCGGATATGAGCGCAGAGCCGCTTTGTCTTTCTCTTTCTGAGATGGATTCAAACTCGTAGAGGTCACCATCCAGAAAGACTTCCACCTTCTTTCCTTTTTTTAATATCCCCGCCGAGATGGATTTACCGTCTATAATGATCGAATAAAACCTTTCATCTATCTTCTGAAACTCTACGGGCATCCTTCTCCCGTCTATTTCCACTTCCGTATTTTTCCCTTCATCCAGGTCGATCCTGTGGACCTGGTCTTGAAATTTGAATGTGTATATCATAGCAGTGAGTTCCCGGATACGGCTAATTTTCTGGCAAAAAGCTTCCAGTTAGACACCGGTGTGTCTTTTGATGACTCCACTTCCTTTGTCGAATTCCTCATGGCAATGGCCGCGGCAATGAGGGCGTATTGTAGGTTATTTCCGTTGGACTCCAGGAGTTCGGGATGGCGGTCTATAAAACCGGTGTCGATCTTACCCTGGATGAACTCGTCGTTCTCCATTACCCTTCCCAGAAAGCCGATGTTGGTCTTCACCCCCAGTACCACGTATTCTCTGAGTGCGTTTCTCATTTTATTTATCGCTTCTTTCCTGGTGTCCGCCCAAACGACCAGCTTTGACAACATGGGGTCATAAAAAGGGGTAACCTCGTACCCGCTATATATGGCCGAATCGTCCCTTATGCCCGGTCCGCTGGGGGCTTTTACATATTCCAGCTTTCCCGGGGAGGGAAGGAACTTAGTCTTGGGATCCTCCGCATATACCCGGCATTCGAGCGCGTGGCCCTTCATGGATATGTCCTTTTGTTTGAAAGGCAGTTTTTCACCGGCGGCAATCCTGATCATCCACTTTACGATGTCAAACGCGGTGATCATCTCCGTCACCGGATGCTCTACCTGCACGCGGGTGTTCATCTCCAGGAAATAGAAATTCTCCTTTTGGTCCATGATGAACTCAATCGTGCCAGCGCCGCGGTAGGAAACGGCCTTGGCTATTCTGACCGCGACCTCCCCCATCTTCTTTCTGGTCTTAGGACTTATAGCCGGGGAAGGGGCTTCTTCGATTACCTTTTGGTGTCTCCTTTGAACCGAGCATTCGCGCTCGAAGAGGTGCAAAATATTGCCATGTGAGTCGCCTATCACCTGAATCTCGACGTGACGAGGCTGCTCGACGAATTTTTCTATGTAAACCGAGTCGTCTCCAAATGCAGAATGGGCTTCGCTTCTAGCCATACGCAGGGCACTCTCGAATTCCTCCTGTTTTCGTACAAGCCTCATCCCCTTTCCGCCTCCACCGGCGGAGGCCTTTATCATCACCGGAAAGCCTATCCTTTTGGCAACACCCTTGGCTTCGACATCGGTTACTGCTCCATCCGAGCCCGGAACCAGTGGCACTTTTGCCTTTTGTGCTATTTTTCTCGCCGTTATTTTATCTCCCATAAGCCGTATGGCCTCGGAAGAAGGACCTATGAATATGATTCCTTCCCTTTCGCACGCCTCGGCAAAGGCTTCCTTCTCCGAGAGAAAGCCGTATCCCGGGTGAATGGCCTCTGCACCGGAGCGCTTTGCTACATCGATTATCTTTTCTATCACCAAGTAGCTTTCTCCCGGAGCGGGAGGGCCGATATGATAGGCCTCGTCCGCCATGGCCACATGAAGGGAACGGCGGTCGGCATCGGAGTATACCGCCACGGTCTTAATTCCTAATTCCCGACATGCCCGGATAATCCGGATGGCGATTTCCCCTCTGTTAGCGATGAGAATCTTTTTGAACATCTTTTTATTCCTCATGAGTTCTTTTTAGCCACAAATGAACACGAATTTACACTAATAGATATTCGGTTGTCGAGTTAAAGTGTTATCGCGTTAACGAGTTAACACGTAAACCAGAGAACAATTATAATCTTCATTCGTGAGTATTAGTGTCAATTCGTGGCTCGCTGCTCTAATTTACAACGGTATATTCCCGTGCTTTTTCGGGGGATTGGTTTGCCTTTTCCCCTCAAGCATCTCTAAAGCCGCTATTACCCGCGGTCTTGTATCCTCCGGCCTTATAATCTCGTCGATATATCCCAGTTCAGCCGCTCTATAAGGATTAGCGAAGGTTTCTCTGTACTCCGCGGCCAGTCTTGCCCTTTCCGCGGCAGGGTCTTCAGCCTGCTCGATCTCTCTTCTGGCGATTATGTTGACCGCGCCTTCGGGGCCCATCACGGCGATCTCCGCCGTGGGATAAGCAAAGTTGATATCACCCCTTAAATGTTTCGACGACATCACGTCGTAAGCCCCGCCATAAGCCTTCCTGGTTATGACCGTAACCTTGGGCACGGTGGCTTCGCAGTAGGCATAGAGAATCTTTGCGCCGTGCTTGATGATCCCGCCCCATTCCTGGGCCGTGCCCGGGAGAAAACCGGGAACGTCGACAAAGGTGAGCAGGGGGATGTTGAAGCAATCGCAAAATCTAACGAACCGGGCGCCCTTTATGGAGGCGTTTATATCGAGACAACCGGCCAGCACGTTAGGCTGGTTTCCCACGATTCCCACCACCCGGCCGCCCATTCTGGCAAAGCCGATCACTATGTTTTGGGCGAAGTGCTCTTGAATCTCAAAAAAGAATCCGTCGTCAACTACACCTCTAATTAGCTCCTTGATGTCATAGGGCTTGTTCGGATTTTCGGGGACTATCCCCCTAAGCCGGGTATCACGCCTGTCCGCCGGGTCGTCGCTTCGGATTCTGGGTGGGTCTTCCATGTTGTTCGAGGGGAGGAAGCTCAAAAGCTCCCGAATCAGCAGAAGGCACTCTCGGTCGTCCGTTGCTGCAAAGTGGGCTACGCCGCTCGTGGAATTGTGAACCATTGCCCCGCCTAGTTCTTCCCTGCTTACCTCTTCGTGGGTAACCGCTTTGATAACGTCGGGCCCGGTGATGAACATATAGCTCGTATCCTTAACCATTAGAATGAAGTCAGTCATAGCCGGAGAATAGACCGCTCCCCCGGCGCATGGGCCGAGGATAGCCGAGATTTGAGGAACTACACCGGAGCTGAGGACGTTTCTTAAGAATATATCGGCATACCCGGCCAGGCTTTCCACGCCTTCTTGTATCCTTGCGCCACCGGAATCGTTGAGTCCGATTACCGGGGCGCCCACTTCCATGGCCAGGTCCATGATCTTGGATATCTTCTTTGCGTAGGCTATTCCCAGGGAACCACCAAAAACGGTAAAATCCTGAGCGAAGACAAACACCTGACGCCCGTCGATCTTGCCATACCCGGTTACTACACCGTCGCCAAGGTATTTCTTCTTGTGCATATCAAAGTCGGTGCAGCGGTGAACCACGAACTTATCCAGCTCTACAAACGTGCCCTTATCGAGAAGGAGGTCTATCCGCTCCCTGGCCGTGAGTTTGCCCATCTCGTGCTGCTTCTTGATTCTCTCTTCTCCTCCGCCTAACTCCGCTTCCCTCTCTTTTTCCTCAAGAAGTGCTATTTTGTCCTTCATGTTCTATACTCCTTCCCTCTGTTTAGGCTCGACGAATATGTACTCTTGAACCCTAAACATGACCAGCCATGTCTTAAGGCTCCATTAACTTGAGAATTCCCAGTGCTTGCCATAGTGTTATCTTATCCATTTGAGACAGCTTAGATTAACACAAAGGTTTTAGAAGACCAGAGGGGTTAACCCCTTGAATTTCATCCATAAAAATGGTGTGAACTATACCAGACAAATAAATCCTAATCAAAACACAATTAATTAACCACAAAGACACTAAGACACGAAGGAATAATAAGAAGAGGTTAATACAGATTTAAGACCAGGAATTTAGAATCCGGAATTCAGAAGCCAAGAAATGGTAGAGACGCAAAGTTTTGCGTCTCTACTACTTCGTGCCTTGGTGCCTTAGTGGCAATAAAATTACGGTTTTATCCTTTTCCAGATCGCTTCGACCTGTTGCCTGGTATGCTCCAAACTGCCTGAATTGTCGATCACGTAGGTTGCATGCTTTACCTTCTCCGATATGGGCATCTGAGACCTGATTCGCGAAAGCGCCTCTTCTCTGGAAAGCCCGCTCCTTTCGGTTAACCTCTTTATCTGTGTCTCCTCGTCCGCGGTAACCACTATTAGGTCACTAATAAGCGGCTTCATGCCCCCTTTTTCCACTATCAGCGCCGCTTCAATCATCACCACCTTGGCCTTTTCTCCTCTGTATTCTTCTATTTTTCCCTTTATTCTTTCAATGATCCTAGGATGGGTAATCCGGTTAAGCTCTTCTCTTTTTTCATCGTCATTAAAGACGATTTCTCCGAGCTTGTTCCGGTCGATAGTTCTGTCGGTATTTAGAATTCCTTCCCCAAATTTCTCCACTATTTCTTTCCAGGCAGGTTCGCCCGGCTCGACAACCAACCGGGCTATCCGGTCGGCATCGATGATTTTGGCTCCAAGCTCCTCGAACATTCTAGCTACGACGCTCTTCCCGCAGGCAATATTCCCGGTAAGCCCTATCACTTTCATTCTTGGGTATTTTAATTTGTCCGCTAATTGCTTTCAACCAGCGAATTGAGCCATTAATGGGGCTTATCCATGTGCCCCTGAATCATGCGAATGCAAATATAATGTGAAGTTAAAATAACCTATTGACATTTTTTGATAAAATAAGTTATCACTAATCCCGAGTATGGGTAATAAAGCAAGCTGTAGAATTGGTTTTCTCTTCAGATAATGTCCTTAATTGTAGTTTTAAATTCTGAGAATCATCTTAGGAGGCAATATAATGAGAAAGTGGCTTATCTTGATTCCTTTGTTCATTTTTATTCTAAGCTGTAACGACGACGGTGGGGGAACCATAAATATCTGCTTCTCCGAAATGTCATCCAATCCCTGTTTCGACCTTAATGTGGGCGGGA
Source organism: Thermodesulfobacteriota bacterium (assembly GCA_035559815.1). Taxonomy (NCBI): domain Bacteria; kingdom Pseudomonadati; phylum Thermodesulfobacteriota; species Thermodesulfobacteriota bacterium. The sequence continues at coordinate 19,367 of DATMAT010000010.1, read as the reverse complement.
GTACAACTACTGTTACGGATCAAACGGTTGACGAGGTCATAAGCGAGCAAGAAAGCCGGGATGATTTTGTAGGAGAGTTAGAGATAACAAATATTGTTATGGATAGAGCTTTTGTGGGGATTCCTCCCGATTCTTTGAGCGATAAATGCATAGAAGCTTGGGGAGTGAACCAAATAGTTATCAAAACCGAGGAAGATTGGGATAGATTTAGGGACAGCTGCTTTTTCTCTGTTTATTCCTCTGAAACAGGAACTCCTTTACCCGATATAGATTTCTCAACTCAGATGGTAATGGTTTCCATGCAGGATATAGACGCTTTAGGAACGGAAATAGAGGCTGTTCTTGAATTTGATTCGGAATTGGCTGTTATCGTAAGAGATGATGAGAGCGACCCACCCCCGCCGGCTCCCGGTTTTCCGTTCCATATTGTTTCCGTGCCAAGAATAGACCAACCCGTTGATTTCATCAGGGTACAAAATCTTATCGTTCCTTGATTGTTAAACGAGGGAATTAGGTTTAAAGCTTACTCTATAGTGGCACCCATTCGATACAATCAACGATGTAGAAGCGCCATTCGTTTTTTTAATCCGTAGAGGCCCTTTGACTCCGCTCAGGACGGGCTTGGTCCTGAGGTGTCAATCACCACTAAGGCACAAAGACGCGAAGAAGGAATTTAGGAGTCAAGAGTCAGCGGATTAGTTTTCCTCCGAATTCTGTATTCTGACTCCTGACTTCCGTATTCCATATTCCATCTTTATGTCTTTGTGGCAAGTAATCATGTATTTGTTGGGTATAATACCTTTTTAAAATCGATATTGAGAATGAACCACCCTGCAGTGAGCTGCAGGGTATCCGAAAATTTCCCCTTTCTTGATGGGAGGGATGAAGGGGAGGGTGAATAAGGTAATTTTAAGCTCCCCCCACCTTTAATCCTCCCCCGCAAGGGGGGAGGAGAATTGTATGGGCAAGCCACAGGGAATTCTCAAGTTAAAGGAGGTAGTCATGGTTTTAAAGGTTGAGGATGTGAAAAGGGTTGGCGTCGTCGGAGCAGGAACAATGGGTTCTGGAATCGCTCAGGTGGTGGCTTCGTCCGGCAGGGAGGTCGTTTTATTGGACGTTTCCGATTCCGCGCTCGACCGGGGAATGACCGCCATAAAGAACAGCATGGCCAGGTTCGTAAAAAAGGGTGAGATGAGCGAAGAGGACAGCAAGTCTATTCTCTCCAGGATTTACGTTACCAAGATGTATAGCGATTTATCCGATGTGGATTTGGTAATAGAGGCTATTTTTGAGAACTTGGAGATAAAGAAAGAGACCTTTACCAGTCTGGACGCCTCTACCCGGCCGGAGATTGTCCTGGCTACCAATACCTCCTCGCTTTCTATAGTGGAGATAGCGGTAAGCACCAAAAGACCGGATAAAGTAGTAGGGATGCACTTCTTTAATCCTGCGCCTGTTATGAAGCTGGTAGAGGTAATAAAAGCCCTCACCACATCCGACGAGACTTTCGAGTTTGCTTGCGAGTTTGCAAAATCCCTGGGGAAGGAATCAGTTAAGACCAAGGACGTACCCGGGTTCATCGTAAACCGGGTTCTCATGCCTATGCTCAACGAGGCCGTGTTTGCCCTTCAGGACGGGGTGGGCAGTGCCGAAGATATAGATAAGGCTATGAAGCTCGGGACAAATCAACCGCTCGGTCCGCTTGCGCTCATCGACCTCATCGGGCTCGATGTAACACTGGATGTGATAGACGTTTTATACAAGGAGTTCCGGGACCCGAAGTTCCGCGCCGCTCCCCTTTTACGCCAGATGGTTCGCGCCGGATGGCTGGGAAGGAAGACGGGTAGAGGGTTCTATAAATACTGAGCTTGTAACTCATAGGCAAATCGAACCTGTCTTAGCTTAAACATAAAGACTTCAGCAGATATAAGCTGGATTCAACCATTGAGGGTTTTGCCCGCAGTCGGTATTGACTCGTTTACCGAGTATGCTGTCGGCCTTGATATTGCTCACCCTTTAATCGGTTATATTAGTTTCTTAAAAGAATGCATGGGTTTAATATCGAATGAGTTTTTTCGATGAGATAAAAGGAAATCCTAATTTTGGAGGAACGAGAATGATAACTTTTCCAAGATTACTTATGAATAAAATGTCATTTTTACCAAAAGTGCTTGCCAGTTCTCTGATAATCCTGACAATTCCGCTTTCCCACCCGGAGGCTAAAGCTCAGAACTCGTCCGTCTACATACCTTCGCTCAATGCAAAGGTGACGTCATTCCGTTTCTTTGAAGGGCCTTATACTTCGCTTCCACAAGGACAAAGGGTTTATGAAAACCTCTTCGAAAAATCGAAGACCAGATACATATTCTGGGAACTCGCTCTCGAACACACGCCCCCTCCTAGCCGACGCATCAACTTTACCATAGTGGAGGTTTGGTATGGACCTGACAACAAAGTCATCACCACACAGAATTTCAATAGTTTCGTAGAACCGGGCTGGTCCGGGTCTTATCTCTATCATGGCTATGGCTGGAAAGAGCCCGGGAAATGGTCCACCGGTACTTACCGGGTGGATTTATACATCGAGGGTGCACAGGTCGCAACCGGCTCGTTTGAAATCTATGCGCCTACAGCCCCGAAAAGAAAAGAAGGAAAGCAAACCACCATCTTCGGGGAAGCGGACAAAGTGGAAGAATACAGTAAACAAGCGGAAGTTTATTTAGAAAAAGGCGATATAGATAACTACAATCTCACCCTGGACAAGCTTGCCAATGCCTACTCCGCCCGTGGGGCTTTTCGCTACTCAAAAGGTGATTTTAAAGGAGCTCTTGAGGACCTGAATGAAGCCCTTCTCATCAATCCCAAGCTGGTAAACACATATCTGATTAGAGGTTACACCAGATTTGAGCTTGGTGATCTTAACGGAGCCATACAGGATTACAGCCAGGTCATCCTTATGGAACCGGATAATGCAGTGGCTTATCGTTACCGGGGTGTGGCCCGCCTTGCCAATAAAGATTCATCCGGTTTCGATGACCTGGAAATAGCAGCAATCCTGTATAAGAAAGAGGGTAATGAGGAGGGTTATCAGCAGGTGCAAGAAATCATTAAAAGGCTTAAGTCATAGCCTGCTGGTTGTTTAATTCATCAGCGCTATATAAATCATTTTGTCCTGTGGGGCTAATGATGCTGTTACAGGCTCAGCAACGGGAAATAGCCTGGACGGCGCTTTTTAATCTTCCTATGACCTTCTCTTTCCCCAGAATCTCCATGACTTCAAATATTCCGGGACTTACCGTTCCTCCGGTTAGGGCGACCCTTACCGGCTGGGCAAGCTGAACCATCTTTAGTTCTTTCTTTTCGATAATCTCTCCAAATATCTTTTGTAATTCGGGAGCGGTAAAGTCGTTGAGAGAAGAGAGTTTATCTATCAGGATTTCAAAAAGCGGAATTACTTCAGGCGTGAGAAACTTCTTCCTGGCTGCTTCCTCGTATTTAACTTCCTCTAAGAAGAAGTAGTCTGCAGAGTCGGCCAGGTCGACGAGGGTCTTAGCTCTTTCCCTTAAGCTCTCCACGATTTTTATAAGCTTTTTATCTTGTGTGACCTTAAATCCCTTCTTATCGAGGAAAGGAATAACCAGCTTAGCAATCTCCTCTGCGGGTTTATTTCTTATGTACCAACCGTTCAGCCAGAGGAGTTTCTCCGGGTTAAAAACTGCTGGGGATTTCCCCACATTTTCAAGCGTGAATTTCTCGACTAACTCCTCTTTAGAAAAAATTTCCTGGTCTCCGTGGGACCAGCCGAGGCGGGCTAAATAATTCACCAGTGCCTCCGGAAGATACCCCATTTCTCTATAGGCAATGGTCGAAGTAGCACCGTGCCTTTTGCTCAGTTTGGTTTTATCTGGCCCGAGAATCATAGAGACGTGGGCAAACTTAGGAGCTTCATAACCAAGAGCCTGGTAGATAAGAATCTGCTTCGGGGTATTGGCTATGTGGTCGTCTCCCCGTAGGACATGGGTTATTTTCATGGTTACGTCATCGATGACCACGGCGAAATTATAGGTGGGAAACCCGTCCGTTTTTTGGATGACGAAATCGTCAATCTCTTTGGCATCGAAGGTAATAGTGCCTCTTATTAAATCTTCTACTTTTATAATTCCTTCTTCCGGTACTAGGAGTCGAATGGCGAATGGCTTGTCGGAAGGATGGGACTCTAGACCCCTACATTTTCCCTCGTACCTATATACCCTTCCCTGGCTCTGTGCCTCTTTTCTCCTGGCTTCAAGCTCCTCCGGGGTGCAATAACATCTGTAGGCTTTACCCGACTGAAGAAGCTCATTAACGTAGCCTTGATAAATGGATAACCTATCCGATTGCCTGAACGGCCCCTCATCCCAGTCAAGACCAAGCCAGGTCATGGCGTCCAGTATTTCGGCGATGGACTCTTCAGTAGAGCGGGTGCGGTCGGTATCTTCTATCCTGAGGATGAATTTCCCCTGATAATGCCTGGCAAAGAGCCAGTTGAATATGGCCGTCCGGGCACCGCCGATATGAAGCGCCCCGGTGGGGCTCGGGGCAAATCTTGCTCTTACTTCCATGGGAGTTAGGTTAAATTAGAGTCAATAGTGAGTCAAACTTAATTACAGTTTAGAGTTTCGAGTTCCGAGTTAAAAACTTTAAACCCGAAACCCAGAACACGGACCACTTAATTATTTAAGCATTTCATCCAGTTTTTTCTCTATATCCAGGGCCTTCAGGTCTTGAAAGCCGCCGATTAGTTTGCCGTCAATAAGAATGATCGGCACTGTCTTCCAGCCTATTTCATCCATCACTTTTCTTTTCATGGCTGGGTCTTTCGAGACGTCAATTTCTTCATATCTTATTCCCTTACGGTCGAGAAGGGCTTTTGCCGCATAGCAAAAGGAACAATAGGCTGTCGTAAAAACTCGAACTCTGCTCAATTTCTACTGACTCCAACGTTAGCTCTGAAGTTAAAGTTATCATGCTTGTTTTTGGCTGTGGTTTCAAGTAAGATTGAAACCCGTTCAACTTAGTCCACTATATCTCTAAAAAAACATGCTAAGGGGTCATTATGGTTAGATTTTTCCCAAAAGAGGAGAAGTTCTTCGACTATTTCGACCAGGCATCGGAAAAGATAGTGAATGGAGTAGGGCTTTTTAAAAATATGATGCAGGATTTATCTCATGCCGAAGAAAAGGCCAGGGCTATAAAAGACGTTGAGCACGAAGCGGATCATATAACCCATGAGACCGTGTCCAAATTACACACCACGTTTGTCACTCCTATCGACCGCGAGTCCATTTACAACCTTATAACCAGGCTAGACGATATTCTTGATCTGATCGATTCTGCCTGTGAGAGGGTTTTCCTCTACAAGATAAAGAGCTCTACACCGGAAGCTTTGGCTTTAATTGGCATACTAGAGAGGGCTATAGCACAGGTGGCAAAAGGAGTGGGCGAACTACGGAATATAAAAAACCCCCGCACCATCCTGGACATCTGTATAGAAATCAACCGGCTCGAAAACGAGGGGGATAGAACCTTCAGGAATGCGCTATCAATTTTATTTAATTCAACCTCCGAACCTATAGAGATAATCAAATGGAAGGATATCTACGAGACGCTCGAAGATGCCATAGACATCTGCGAAGATGTGGCAAACATACTGGAAGGAATAGTGCTTGAGCATGCCTGATGTGCTTTTATTGACTGCATTGGTTGTAGCAGTCGCCCTTTTATTTGACTTCACAAACGGTTGGAACGACTCGGCTAATGCAATTGCCACGGTGGTATCGACGAGGGTTCTTTCCCCCTTTCAAGCGGTGATGTTCGCCGCGGTTTTGAACTTTTTAGGTGCATACTTGAGCACCAGGGTGGCAAAAACAATAGGCGGTGATATCACCGACCCCGCTACCATCACTCAAACCGCAGTTTTAACTGCCATGATCACTGCTGCCGGGTGGACGGCGCTTATGACTAGGCTGGGGCTTCCGATCAGCGCATCTCATTCGTTGATCGGCGGGATCATCGGGGCTACCGTCTCAGCAAAAGGTTTTGCGGCACTTAAACTTGACGGTGTCTTCAAAATACTCCTTGCTCTTATTATCTCTCCTGTCCTCGGTTTTTTGGTGGGGGCTTTCTTGATGTATTGTCTTACCTGGCTTTTCCACCGCTCCTCTCCATACAAGATCAATAGATATTTCGGAAAGCTCCAGTTGGTTTCTGCCGGATTCATGGCGTTAAGCCACGGCACTAACGATGCACAAAAGGTTATGGGAGTGATAACTATAGCCCTGGTGAGCGGGGGTTTTCTCGATAAGATAGAGGTGCCATTCTGGGTAATAACCGCATGTGCCACGGTGATGGCTCTGGGAACCGCTTTAGGCGGGTGGAAGGTGATAAGAACCCTTGGAGTCAACCTCCTGAAACTGAAGCCCATTCACGGCTTTGCCGCGGAGACTTCGGCATCGATCGTGCTTCTAGGGGCCGCATCACTGGGAATGCCGGTGAGCACGACACACGTGATTGCATCCTCGATAATGGGCGTAGGCTCTTCCATAAGATTTTCTGCGGTTAGGTGGGGAATCGCTAGGGATATCATATTAGCCTGGATTTTTACCCTCCCGGTATGTGCTATCGTAGCTGGATTGCTCTTTCAGTTGATTGGTTTAATATAATCATGAAGTAACCTGTGACATCAAGTTGCAGTGAAGTATTAACGAATAAAATTAATCTAGATACAAGATGCACGATTTATTTTTTTATCATGCATCATGAATCATGCATCATTTATTTGTCGTACATCTTGCATCGTTATATTCCGGCTGAATATGAAGAGGCTTTTTCTTGTATCACTTCTATTTACCTTTTTTTTTAACTCCTGCTCGGTGGTAAAATTTGCCCGTTACTATGCCGCGGCCGACTCCTCGAAAGGGGTACTTAAAGGGCGCATATATCAAACCGACCGCACCAGCTACGAGATCGGGGAGCTGGCAGACGGATGGAAGAGGATAAACATAAAGGGGGGAGACCTAGCATTCTGGAATGAGAAGCTGGGGTCAACGATAACGGTTAATTCAACCTGCAATAAAGATAATAAAGAGGTTAAGTACAGCTTGAAGGCACTTTCCGACTCCCTTATTTTGGGTATTAGCGATAAAGAGCTAATTCATAGAGAAGAAATAGTGGTGGGCGGGGAAAATGCCCTGGAGAGCGTATACCGGGGAAAGTTGGATAAGACCTCGGTTAAAATAGGCACTGTCGTCCTCAAAAAAGGTAGTTGCTTTTATGACCTCAGCTATGCCTCTTCGCCGGATAGTTTCGAGGCCGGAATCTTTGAATTCAGGGAGTTTGTCTTGCAGTTCAAGGTAATATAGGGGAAGATGAAAAATTTTATCATTCAGCTTGGCACATTAAGCATCTCCCTCCTGGAACACGTAGGCGAGCTAGGGATTCTCCTTTACAGGACCATATATGGCTGTTTAAGGCCACCATTTAATTTCCGCCTGATTTTAGAGCAAATAGATGAAATAGGCTTTAAATCGGTTCCCATAGTCATTATTTCTGCTATGGCCATAGGGATGGTCATGGTGGTTCAACTTGCCTACGGATTCGGCCGGTTTGGCGCTAAAAGCCTGGTGGGCTCGGTCGTTTCACTGGCAATAGTGAGAGAACTGGGGCCGGTGCTCGCTTCCCTCCTGGTCGGGGGCAGGGTCGGTTCCGGGATCACCGCGGAAATAGGGTCGATGAAGGTAACCGAACAGATAGATGCGTTGAGAACCCTTGGTGCCGACCCCATAAAGAAGCTGGTCGTGCCCAGGTTTATTGCGGCAGTAATTTGTTTTCCATTTCTCACCATAATTGCCAACCTTTCGGGCATCGTCGGCGCTATAATCATGGCGGAGATCGAGCTCGGAGTAACGCCCAGGCTTTTTATTTCCGGGATGGTTGGTTTGGTTTTCATCTCCGACCTGCTTAGCGGAATTTTAAAGACTGTCTTTTTTGGCTCTATTGTGGCAATAATCGGTTGCTATGTCGGTATGAACACAGAGGGTGGAACGCAAGGGGTAGGAAGGGCTACAACGCTTACCGTAGTAGTTTCACTGGTGTTGATAATAATCGGGGATTTCTTTCTCACTAAGCTTTTTTTGATGCTTTGATACCGGGCGGGACCGGACGAAACATCTTCCCTATCAGAAAACTCCCTTGATATCTAGAGCCTCTTTATAGTCTTTATACTTGATGTAGGCTTCGTTTGCTTGCTGGGTGTTTCCGGATTGTAGGGCCTTATGATACTGGCTATTCCAGAAGTTCATCTTATCACGAAGCTCAGCTAGTGAATTTGCTTCCGCTAGTCTTTTTGCTGTTTCTGAAGGATAATGATAGCTGTTTGTCCATAGCGATTTAGCTTCCGGGGATTCGAGGGTTGTTTTGATCGGTGTTTCAGACTGAACATAACTCTTTCTAAGCTTCTTTCTATAGGCTGAATAATCTATATTGCTTTCAGACTGAACTTCTTGATTTCGAGATATAGATATTATCGGTGTATGGGGATTGTGGTCGGTAAAGTAGATAACTGTGCCCGCCGCGCCAAATATGGCGAAAAGGGTTAAGCTTAATATCTTTCCAACTGTTTCCATTATTTCCCCTCCTGCCTAAAAATCAAAACCTTTATTTATAATAGAGAGGTGAAATAGAAGTAAGCAGGCATCATACAAAGAACTCTTTTAGTACTCGAAGTTCATAATAATAAAGGCTCTGCATGTATTTTAGCAATGTACATGCCATTGATGCTCGAAACATAATTATCTGGAATCATTGAATATTGTTGCGACATTAAAAGGCTATAGTGTCAAAATTTGCAATCCGGGGGAAGGAAATTGCACATCTCCTGCCGATAAATAGTTCGTGATACTCTTTTTTGACTTGTAGGTTGTGATAGGATAAGTTCAAGTGGTGAACACCCAATGACTGCAAAACCCGAAAGCCGTAGACAGGAGGACATTTTAAATTACTGGTTTGGCCAGTTGAAGGAAAACGAAGGGCCTTCGAACGAATATTATAAAAAGTGGTTTGCAAAAGATGAGCGGGTCGACCATTTCATAAAGACAAACTTTGAAAGTGACCTGCAGCGGGCTATAGATGGCCACTTAAGGAGCTGGGAGGAGGCGCCCCGTGGCGCATTGGCACTGATAATACTGCTCGACCAGTTTTCTCGAAATATATATCGAGGTTTGCCGAGGGCATTTACTCAGGACCATTTAGCGCTCGAACTTTGCCTGAAAGGGATTGAAAAAGGGTTTGATATGAAACTCCATCCGGTAGAAAGGCTATTCTTCTACATGCCCTTGGAACATTCGGAAGACCTGGAGATGCAGAAGAAATCGGTTGAGCTTTTTTCCATGATGGAAGAACTATTTCCCTCTCCTCATAATCTGTCATACATGGTATCGGAATTCAAGAAATATGCGGATATGCACTACGTCATTATCGAGAGATTCGGCAGATTCCCCCACCGAAACCAAGTGCTGGGGCGTAAGTCCACACCGGAGGAGGTTGAATTTTTAAAACAACCCGGTTCTTCGTTTTAGGTTACAGATATGGGTCTAAAGTCTGCATCCATCTAGCACCGTCATGCCCATCCCCGGTTAAACCGGAGGATCAATCGAGGATCCACACCGCATGTCATCCCCGAATGCATTAATCGGGGATTCATCTGTTGAAAAACTGGATTCCCGCTTGCGCAGGAATGACCGGTCGGGGGAATCCCAATCCCGATCATGGTCGGGAACAAGCTTAATAGGGTCTATCCCCCCTTGTCATTCCCGAAATCTTTTAATCGGGAATCTATAATTAAAGATTGGATTCCCGCTAACCACATGCGGGAATGACGAATGGTAATAAATCCGGTGTAGTGGCAACCGTAAGGTCGCTACATTGTAAATAAATCGCAGGTCTTACTGAATTAATTACACCAGCGTCAGCTTAACAAACTATAGATACCGCTCGATGAAGAAATTGGCATAATATCTGGCCCAATCAGATCCGGGTGCCATCATCGCTCTTTCTTTTTCCACCATAACCATCAAATATATCAATTCGCTCTTTGTAAAATCGGACTTGAGCAATTTCTTTAGTTTCTCTAGCAGATAATCCGCATACCATATGGGCCAGTCAGAATCCTCTCCATTTGTTTTTATGAATGCCTTGTGGTGCTCGCTTCCGGCTTTACGAAATAGCTCTTCAAGTTGGTCTGCAACCTCCATGTCGGTCATAATGCTTTCTCCCAAATTTTAATTGTATTTATAGCTTTAAAAGCATTAAGGCAGCGGTGAACTCTCATGCATACCTCATTCAACCTTTCTCAAATAGCAGTAAATAAACCTTTGTTTTACTCCGGAGGGTGTAAGGTGTTCTTCTCCGGCGCTTTCGATCAACTCGAAATCATTGCCAAACTCTTCGAGGAGGCTGTCCGGACTGTATCTTACAACATCCAAACCGCTGCACCGGGGCGGGCCATCAAGGGCAAAGGCAGCGATAATAACGTGGCCACCTGGCTTCAATGAATCCTTCACCAGTTCCACATATTTTTGGCGATCCTCGGTACCGGTAAGAAAATGAAATACCGCACGGTCATGCCAGAGGTCATAATGATTCTCCGGCAGCGATACTTTGGTAATATCGGCTTCAATCCATGTTATCTTACCTGCATTGAAACCGAGCCTCGATTGTGCAAGGTCAATAGCCTTAGAAGAAATGTCAAGGACCGTCAGGCGCTCGAAGCCCCTGGCTAATAGGTCATCAACAAGTGTAGAAGCCCCGCCGCCGACATCGATTATCGATGCCAATTTACCGACCCCCGTCCGCTGGATAAATTGAAGGGACATCTGAAGGTGATCCTGGTACCAGCTCACCTCGGTGGGGAGCTTTTGGGCATAGACCTTTTCCCAATGTGATTTGTGTTCCGTGGAGGACATAGCATCCTGTAAACCTGAGTGATAAAAAATTATACGCAGGTCAGAGCACGCAATCAAAAGCGGAGTGGTTGTTACTCCTCAGCTCAAAACACGTAGGACAGCGATGCGCCGCCGTAAACATTAAACCCGGGAGCGGGTTCGAAGAACCTTCCTGCTACCGCATTCACCCTTACCGAGGAGTTATATTTTTCATCAAAGATATTATTAAAGCCGAGAAAAGGAGAAACCTCCCAGTGACGGAATAACCTCTTTTGATATCCCAATCTTATGCTGGTTACCACATAGCTGCCATTTTTTTCCGTGTTGGAATCGTTGACGAAGTAACCGTCGACATAGAATAACTCAGCTCCGCCATAAAAACCGTAGGGACTATTATAGAAGACCTCGGCATATAGTTGATTGGGTGGAATCCCGGGCACACGGTTGCCGTCAAAATTTCCCTCCTCGGTTTCAAAGTCCTTGAACTTGAAGTTAAGGTAGGTATAGGCAACGGTGAGCTTTAAACCATCTATAACTTCCAGGCTGAGACCAAGCTCCAGTCCGTAGTGCCTGGACTTTCCGGCGTTCCTGAAGAATTCCCTCCCCGGAACATCGGGCACCTGAAACGGAATTAGCTCATCCTTTACGTCCGCATAAAAAACGGCCAGGTCATAGGTCAGACGATTCCAGATCAACCCCTTTAAACCTGCCTCGTAACTGATTGCTTTCTGGGGCTTGAGGTCCGGGTTAAACCCGCCCGCCTCGCTCGGGCTATTGGCAAGCTCGGTGGTGGTGGGGGTTTCAAAGGAGGTGGAAAAGTTTCCATAAATGTTAAGAAAAGATAACGGGCTATACAACAGGCCGACTTTGGGGCTTAGCTCCTTAAAAGTAATGGAGCCGGAATCGTCTGGGTCGTCTTCAATGGTGAAGGAATCATCCACGGAGAAACGGATGTAGTCGTAGCGTAGTCCCAGGGTAAGCTCCAGGTTATCTAAGATTTGAAATTCATTCTGCACAAATACCCCGATATTAGCCACCTCCTCTTTTTGGTCAAGGGTCAGCTCGCCCCTTTCCTTTCCATCCGCGTAATCAAAATTCTTCCTGTCGTCGTTTTGGTATTCCACATCGACCCCGGCAATCAGGCGGTTAGCTCTACTCCAAAGGGAGCTGTCCCAAACGTATTTTGCCCCTCCTCCCAAGACCAACCTATCAAAAGAGACTATTCCAAAAGGAAGCCTCTGACTGAAATCCCTGACCGACCCGTAGACGCTTAAATTAACCTCCTGGTTTTGGGAAAGGTAATTACGGTAGACAATCCCCGACCGGCCTTCCTTTACGGACTCGCCCGCATCACGCAGAAGATTTGCGGGAGCGGCCTGTTCTCTATCTTGCTCAAGCTCTTCTTTGGTCAGCGCCCCGGGGTCCTCGGCAACGGGCGCATCAAGATAATTAAGTAGAATGGTCAAATCGGAGTTCTCATTTATGGTGTAGCGAAGCTTGCTGTTGAATAAAACATTCTCGGTTTCACTTTGCTCTCTGAATCCGTCTAGATCGAGTCGGGACAGGTTTAAAAGATAGTTAAGGTTTTTTACCTGCCCGCCCGCTTTAGCCTGATATTTTTGTAAACCGAAGGAACCCAGGACCATCCTCGCCCCGATAAAGGGCTCTTCCGGCCCATCCTCGGTGATTATGCTTATCACTCCCCCGGAGGCGTTTCCATAGAGGGCAGAGACCGGGCCGCGTATCACCTCGATCCTTTCCGTAGAACCTAGGTCAACGCTGTCTATCTGGCTCTGGCCGTCGGGAAGGGTTAACGGTATTCCATCTACCAAAATCTTTATGCCTCTAACTCCGAACGCCGCCCTGGCGCCAAAACCCCTTATGGATATGCGGGTGTCCTGAGCAAAGTTGTATCGGTTCTGGGCATAGACGCCGGGTATTTCGTTAAGGGATTCATCGAGCCCAATCATAGGCCTTCCCAGTTGTATGTCTTCTTCCTCTAAAACACCGACGGAAAACGGGACCTTGTTAAGAAGTTTTTCCACCCGTGGTGCGGTAACCTCTACCGGTTCGAGTAATATTAGTTCATCCTCTTCATCCATTTCTTGAGAGGACAGATGGGGAATATTCGAGTAGAAAAAGATGAATAAAGCCAGGAAGATTCTCTGCAATTTTGACTTTTCCGACCGGGGAATGATATAGGAAATAATACTATTATGTTTTAGCCCGAATTATACTCGTGTAGGTGGCAAGAGCAAATGATTAACTCCGGCGTATCCATATCCTATTCCAAGCTGTATCTGGATTTAAACTCTTCGATAATGGAAAGGAATTCTTCGGGCAATCTATCTTTGACGTTTGAGACGATCTCTCTGGGCAGGTCTTTATAAAACGAATGGGCTATGGCGCCGGCTATGCATGCTATAGTGTCGCTATCCCCGCCGAGCGAGATCCCCTTCCTTACGGCATCTTCAAAGTTTTGAGACTCCAGAAAGGAAATTATGGCCTCGGGTACCGAGCCCTGGCACGATACGTCAAACCGGTAAGACGGCCTTATTTCATCCACGGTTCGGTCAAGGTTGTAACCAAAGCGCTTGCTAATTTCTGCTTTTATTTCTTCTTTACTCTTTCCCCGGCTGGCCAGAAATACCGCCAAGGCGGTAGCCTGCGCCCCCTTTATGCCCTCCGGGTGATTGTGGGTAACCTCCGCGCTCTTTTTAGCTTCTTTGAGTACATCCTCGACCGTGTCAAAAGCAAACCCGATTGGGCTTACCCTCATGGCAGAGCCGTTTCCCCAACTGCCATAAGGCTTTCTTTCCGGTGAGAAAATCCAATTATAGAAGGAAAGTCCGTAGCCGGCATTTGGATATTTTCTCCCGAATATCTTGAAAGAGGATGCATAATCGACTCCCTTCAAGATAGAGTAGGCCACTGCTACGGTGAGAACGGTATCATCGGTAAACCTGGAGTGTAGGCTGAAAAGGGGAAAGTCGGTTGATTTGATTGGACTGCTTTCAAAAACGGAACCGATAACGTCTCCGGCAATCGCACCCAGCATTATAAAACTATGTTAGCACGGTTTGGCTATCATTCTACTTTTGATTGATAAAACAGATTATCTTAAAAAATTAGGTCCGAGGATAAAATATTAGGCTTAGAGTGAGAGCACCAGGCGTAGACCTTCTTCCAGTTGCCGCATCTGTTTGCCTGCTAACTTGCCTATCTTTTCGGTAAAAAACGATTTATCTAAAGTGACCAATTGAGAGACGTTTATAACCGAATCTTTCGGCAACCCAGTCGTTTTGAATGGTAAAAATACGTTTCCCGGTGCTTCGGCAAGCTTGAGATTAGATGTTATTACGGCAACTATGACCGTGTTGATTCGGCTGCGGTTAAAGGCATCAGATTGGATTATGACCAGAGGTCGACGAAAGCCTGGTCCCGACCCGGCAGGATCAGGTAAAGAAGCCCACCAAATTTCTCCTCGGAGCACTACCACTCATTCCTCTTTAAAGAGTTGAACTGCAAATTCTCGATGACCGGATCAAGAGAAGATTCCTCCTTATCATACACCTTGTTCAAGGCTTCAGTAATACCTTCTTCACGGTGTTTTTGAACATAGGAAGAGATGGCTTTTGCGTACAACTCGCTCCGGGATATACCTAAACGTTGTGAAAGTTTTTCCGCGGCTTCGAAGATTGGGTCGGGGATAGATATTGCTGTCTTCATGGTTATAAAGTATAACCATGGTTATACCAATGTCAATAAAATTATGTGTTGTTGCAGGAAATAATAAACTGCTGCAACGGTTGGAATCTTAACATCAACAAACCTTGGGCGACGGCTAAAGAGGGTAAATTAAGTTTGATTTTTAGACTGCATTCAAAAAGGAACCGATAACGTCTCCGGCAATTGCGCCCAGCATTCTTTGCTCAGTAGATGATTTTCCCTGCCCACCTGTCTCTTTTAGCCCAATATGGACACTTGGGACAGCTTTCCCCGATTGGGTAGTCTATTCCCTCTTCATGAGGGCAGCCAATAATTTTATCAGTAATAATCACGGATAAAGCCTTGTGGTACCTGATAAACTCCAATATCTTTCCGTTAATCAATTCATCAGAGCGGACATCGGAGTCTGTTGAAAACCACCTTTTTAAAAACTCAGGGGGTTCATCCCTTTTTATGACAATACCCACAGCTACTTTCGAGGCCACTTTATTATCCGGGCCATAGTATGCGACTGTAGCGATTGGATAACCGCGAAAGCGCTTTCGCGCCATCCTTTCTAATGATTTTCTTGCGGTGTCCTTGTTTTTCAACTTGCTAATCTTTCATTATACCAAATGACAGAGCAAGTGGTAAATTGCTCAAAAAGGCAAACTTGTCCAAAACAAGAGATTGCTTCGTTGCTAAAAGAAGGGGGCTAGCAATGGCGGCATATAAAGATTTTCCCTTTCTCCACTTCACGGAAAGGAGAACTGATGGAAATCCATTCGCCCTGAGCCCCTTCGACGTTGCTCAGAGCAAGCTTTTCGGCCCGTTCAGGACAGGGTTCTACTCTGCCGCTCATCCTGAGCCCGTCGAAGGAGAGCGGCAGGCTCAGGGCAGGCCAGTCGAAGGGTGTTTATGGTTCGATCCTTCGGCAAGCTCAGGATTCATCACGAACGCCATAGAAGCAGTGAGGAAGTGAGAGGAAATTAAACAAGAGAAAGGGAATGCAACTCCTGTTTCATACCTCTCAGCAAGCCTGCCCAGCATGGTCGAAGGGTCTTACTGAGCTAAGTAGAAGCAGGAGTAGACACAGAGGTAGTAGAAAGATTATTTGAACGAATAGTTAGGATGGCGTTGCACAGCAGACATAAAAAAGGGAACCTGATTTTAAAAGGACGTTTTTATCTATCTAAAGGCCTTTTCTTACGAGTGTGAACCGCTGGTTTCTAATTATTTTGGACAACAGTGTGAAAAAGGTTAAATTGAGTTCCGTCTGATCTGACTAAGATAATATGTGAGCAAATCTCGGTTGCTATCCTACTCCACATAACCCATGGCGAATGTGGTAACGCACACAATCCGGTATGTTGCGTGGCGGTCACAGCCAACACCAACCACCCGGAAACCCGGGTTGAAGATGTTTTTTCTATGCCCCCGACTGTAAACCCCATCATCAACGATCAACCCTATAACGATGTCGCGAGCATTCTCACCGCTGTAGTAAATGTTTTCTGCTACCTCCCCTTGCCAGGTGCCGTACCGACTAAGCCGGATACCGGGGGTGCTTCTATCTCGCCCTTCATGTCTCATAGCCCCTCTGGGACCAATATCGCTGGCATGGTCCTTAGCCGCTAAAGACATACCCCTCGAAACGCTCAAGGGTGGTAATGGGTTCACCGAATATAGAAAGCTTACAGCTTCGTTCACCGCACTCACACCTTCCCTTGTCCTGACAACGGTATCATACGAGCGATAGTATAGTTTTCCGTCGTAATATCTCTTCCTTTCTTCCAGGAATGAAGCGTACATACGGGGGTTCGTCCTGGCCAGGTTCATCTCCCGCACTATATCGTCTTCCAAGGAAGACATGCGCCCATCCCCGGTGAACGGAGAAAGCAGCTTTCCGCAACCAGCAACCACAATAAGACAGATAGCCAATAGAATTCCGAGATATATTTTCACGCTGTTAATTAAACCATCTTAAAGAGCATAAGGTCACAAGCTGGCCAGAAGATATAATCAAAATTATACCGATTTATTCAGAGCACTAAGCCGAGAGTAGTTTATCGGGATGGTTAGAAAGAGGGATAGAATGACAGAAAAAAGTGCATAGAGTCCTGGCAGAGTCTATTCCCATCTCTCAGTTCAGGCTCCACGAATGCACTGAGGACAGGCTCTGAGCTTGCTCTAAGTTTATCCAATTGTCAATCGAAAGATGGAATCTCTTGAGGTGTTCATTTTTCGACTATGCTCAGAATGAACGGTTTTTATTCCATTAATCATTTTAGTGGATATATGTATCCGCTCATGCTGAGCTTGTCGAAGCATCATCCTGGATCCTGGTCGAAGGATGGGTTATTGAGTGTTTGCTGTGGCTTAATCAAGCGCCTGCAGGTCATCCAAAACCGTGGTGCCGTCGCTCAATTTAATTTCAACTGTCTTATCGTAAGTCTTTGTGTTCTCATTGGGAAGTGGCAAGACGTGAATTTTTATTGTCCCGTTCATAGTATAAGCTACATCAACAAGAATACGATTGTCATCATCTGTTCTAAAAACCACACTAACATATTCTTTACCCTCATTCATTTTCTCAAAGTTAGGATTTTCCCTTACTTCACAATCTTCAATCTTTACTATCTGCATTTCTCCTCTCCTTTTTAAGTGGGGCGATACCCCCTAACTTAAGCCCCATTACTTTTGAAAGCATACGCTACTTGGAGAGTACAATCAAAAGGGTTTCTCCAAACCACTCCAATTATCAGAGGGATTCCTCATACAATCCTGAGTTTTATTTTCACGTCACAAATTAAGCCATCTTAACAAGTATAAAGTCACAACCTAGTTGGAGAAAATAAAGAAATTATGGTTTTGGTTCTTCTTGAACAGTTTTTGGCAAAAGTTGTAACGGTAGTTGTTAGAAGATCTGACGGTATTTTAGTGTAGTGAAATGTTTTAATCAAAGGTAAGAACCAATATTTATCAATTCTTATATTCTCCAAACTTTGTCATAGGCAAGTTTGGCGAGAGCCTTTGATCTTGATTCAATTTGTTGTTGACCCCAACTAGAAGCGTTTCTCAGAACATCATCTAGCCATACGCCGGAGTTTAAAAGTATCGATTTCTTTTCGTTGAATTCCTTGTTTGCTAACTTGTTGTTAAGATTCTCATTGACCAAAATGAGATTCCCAATTTGGGCTATGAGATTATCAGACATAGCGTTTTGAGTGTGGGGATTTTGAGATGCAATATGTTCTATTGTCATCTGATTATAATCAATAGAAACCCCTCTTTGCCGATGGGACTGATCAATCTTCTCTAAAATGTACCGAACCAGATTCTTATGTTTCGTGTACTTCTTAGAATACAAAATTTCTAAAAAATTAGCTTCAAACTCTGGGTAAGAGGGACGCTTATTTCGCAGTTTCTTTATAAGTTCATTTATTACTTCTAGTTTATTCTCAAGAGTTTGAGCGGTATGCAACTCTCTAGCATGAGAGGCATACATAAGAGATATGCCACCCGATGAACGCTGTGATGTGATGGCTGTAAACATAAAGTGAAAGTTTTCAATAGCTGTCAAAATTTTCTGAACATGCTTATTCTTAAGTTTTTTTTCTCTATATTCACGCATAGCGGAGATGATCATAGGTAAATCTTGTTTGACCCGGAAAATGTTTAGAGCATCGATAGATTGTTTTATTTTAATCTCCTGTCTGGTCCATTTTCTGAACGATGTTTCATGAATTTCTCTATAAATCCGGGCATCTGTAATCAAAGCTTCAAGGAACTGTTTTGCGTTATTCCTATTCACTTGTCGCTTGATTGCTTTGAAGAGTTTCTTGGCTGTTATGTACTCATACTGTGAAAGCCATAGATGATGCAGAAAACTATCCATTGAGAGGGTCTCATCTGATTGTTCAATCAGATCTACGGTTTTATTCCAATTTTCTTTTGTTAGATCTACATTCGCATTCTTTGGTTTCAGTAATTTCGTCAGGTGGTTTTTAACCAAGTCTGACACTCTCAAATCCTTTCCACGTGTGTTGAGGGTTTCAAATATGAAGTAAGCATCATCTTCGTCATCAAGTTCGATAAAGATAAGCTTTAATTGAAGAATACGATCACGAATATCTAATAATTTGTCATGAATTTTTGTCTTTGCCTTTTCTTTGGAGATGGAACGGTCAGTATGTATGGCATTAACTGCACTTTGGATGCTTTCGTTTATAAATTCATACGCATTCTTTAAGTCAGCTTCCTCTTGTCCCACATCGGGTTCGACTTCTGGTGGTCCAAATTTCTGAATGTGTTCCTGTAAATATGGATAAGAGGTTTCTGACTGAAGAACAAATTGTGCCTTATTATTAATATCTCGCCTTTCTATTCGATTGTGTATCCCTTGAGCAAGATCCTCAAAACCTTCCTTTCTTAAAATATTTCTTAAAGCACATAGCATCATGGTGATGGTTGTTAGGCGTTGCTGTCCATCAACGATTCCAAAAGTGTCATTCTTATCTTTATAAACTACTATTGAACCTCATATCTGTCCAAAATAGGTTTTAAGGGAAGGGAGCTCCAACAGGTAGAATTGATTTATTTGCAACAACAAAACAACCACCTGAAGGAGGCATCCCGTGAACAAGTATAGCAGTATTTTTGGTCAAATGTTACGAATAA